>DASZXM010000403.1:0-10838 GCA_035546415.1 Pseudonocardiaceae bacterium | reverse complement strand
AAGGAGGACTCGTGGCCTTCTCGCCCGCGTCGATCACGGTCGACCGCAGCAGCCCCGTGCCGCTCTACTACCAGGTCGCGCAGGTCCTGGAGCAGGCGATCGAGTCCGGTGACCTGGCGCCCGGCGAGCGCCTGGACAACGAGATCGCTCTCGCCGAGAGCCTCGGCCTGTCCCGGCCGACGATGCGCAGGGCCATCCAGTACCTGGTGGACCGCGGGCTGCTGGTGCGCAAGCGGGGCGTCGGCACGCAGGTGGTGCACCGCGCGGTGCGCAGGCCCATCGAACTGACCAGCCTGTACGACGACCTGGCCAGCGAGGGCCGCAGCCCGCGCACGGAGGTGCTGCGGCTGGAGGAGATCCCCGCGTCGGACACGGTGGCGCACGTGCTCGGCGTCGCCGAGGGCACCCGGGTGCAGTCGCTGGAACGTCTCCGCTACGCCGACGGCGAACCACTGGCGCTGCTGCACAACTACCTGCCGTCGGGCATCGTCGCGATCACGGCGGACGGCCTGCGCGACTGCGGGCTGTACCAGATGATGCGGGCGGCGGGTATCCGGCTGCATCTGGCGTCGCAGGTGGTCGGGGCGCGCACGGCGACGGCCGCGGAGGCGAAGCTGCTCACCGAGACCCGCGGCGCGCCACTGCTGACCATGCGCCGCACGGCGTACGACGAGACGGGCCGTGTCGTCGAGTACGGCGACCACGTCTACCGCGCGTCCCTGTACTCGTTCGAGTTCGTGCTGGCGAGCGGGAAGCTGCCGTGACGGGGGCGCATTCGCCGCTCTTGATTAGAGCGCTCTAATCCCGTACGGTCCGGCTCGTGGCCAGGCCGACGATGGCGGACGTCGCGGCACGCGCCGGGGTGTCGCGGGCGCTGGTGTCGCTGGTGATGCGCGGTTCGCCGAAGGTGAGCGAGCAGCGCAGGGCCGCCGTGCTCCTGGCCGCCGAGGAACTCGGCTACTCGCCGCACGCCATGGCCCGCTCGCTGGCCAGCCGTACGTCCACCGTGCTCGGCGTGCTCGTGTCCGACCTGCGCAACGCGTTCTTCGCCGAGGTCATCGACGGTCTGGACGCGACGGCGCGGGACGAGGGCTTCGACCTGATCATGAACACCGGTGGCCGCAGTCCCTCCCGTGAGGCGGCGGCGCTGGCCAGCCTGCTGTCGTTCCGTCCGGCCGGTGTGGTCCTGCTCAGCCCGGTGCTGCCGGCGGCCGCGATCACGGCCGCCGCCGCGCAGGTGCCGCTGGTGCTGGTGTCCCGGGCGTCGCGTCTGTCCACTGTGGATACCGTGAACGGCGACGGCGAGGCGGGCACCGCGCTGGCCGTCGACCACCTGGTCGGCCTCGGCCACCGGCGGATCGCACACTTCGACGGCGGTGACGCCGCCCGCCGCCGCGGCTACCGGACCGCGATGCGCCGCAACGGCCTGCCCGAACTGGTGATCGCCAGCGAACACACCGACACGGCGGGTGCGAAGTCGGTGCGGGAACTGCTGGACGGCGGTCCCGACCTGCCCACGGCGATCGTCGCCGGCAACGACTTCAACGCGGTCGGCGCGATCTCCGCGCTGGAGGACGCCGGGCTGCGCGTGCCCGACGACATCTCAGTCGTCGGCTACGACAACACGTCGCTCGCGGCGCTGCGGCACGTCTCGCTCACCACCGTCGACCAGCCGCGTGTGCGGATCGGTCGGCTGGCCGCCGAAGCGCTGCTGCAGCGCGTGCGCGGCGAGCGCACCGAGCCGGTGCGACACCTCCTGCATCCCACACTGGTGGTCAGGGCAACGACGGCGGCACCACGTCCGTAGAGGAGTCACCATGAAACTCGGACTCGTTGGCACCGGGCGGATCGGCACGTTCCACGCGGAGACGCTGCGGGACCTGCCCGACGTGGCCGCGGTGGTGGTCACCGACGTGGACCCGGTGCGCGCCAAACAGGCCGCGGCCCGGCTGGGCGTCGAGTTCGCGCACGACACGGACGCGCTGTTCGACGCCGGCATCGACGGTGTCGTCGTCACGGCGGCCACGTCGGCGCACCCGGAACTGATCCTGCGCGGCGTCACGGCGGGCGTGCCGGTGTTCTGCGAGAAGCCCGTCGCCACCGACATCGCCGGGACACTGGACGTGATCGACCGGATCGCCGGGTCGACGGTTCCGGTCCAGATCGGCTTCCAGCGTCGGTTCGACGCCGGATACACGGCCGCCCGGGACGCGGTCGCGTCCGGCACGCTGGGCTGGGTGCACACGCTGCGCGCCACCACGATGGACCCGGCACCGCCGCCCGCCGAGTACGTGCCCACGTCCGGCGGGTTCTACCGGGACTGCAGCGTGCACGACTTCGACGCGATCCGCTTCGTCACCGGCCACGAGGTCACCGAGGTGTACGCGGTCGGCGCGAACCGGGGCGCCGACTTCTTCCGGGCCGCCGACGACGTCGACACGGCGGCGGCGCTGCTCACCCTGGACGACGGCACGCTGGCCCTGGTGTCGGGCACCCGCTACAACGCGGCCGGCTACGACGTGCGGCTGGAGGTGCTCGGGTCCGAGGGCGACCTGGCCGTCGGCATGGACGAGCGGATGCCGCTGCGGTCGGCGGAAACGGACGTCCGGTGGCCGTCCGGGCCGGCGTACCCGGGTTTCCTGGACCGGTTCCGGGTCGCCTACCGGGCTGAACTGGCGGCGTTCGCCGACGTGGTGGCCGGTCGCGCACCCAGTCCGTGCACGGTGGCCGACGCGTTGGCGGCGTTTTATGTCGCTGAGGCGTGTGTGGTGTCGCGTCGGGAGCACCGGCCGGTGTCGTTGGTGGAGATCCGTGGTTAGGCGGTTGG
This sequence comes from Pseudonocardiaceae bacterium, assembly GCA_035546415.1. Classification (GTDB taxonomy): domain Bacteria; phylum Actinomycetota; class Actinomycetes; order Mycobacteriales; family Pseudonocardiaceae; genus DATEPR01. The sequence continues at coordinate 8,011 of DASZXM010000403.1, read as the reverse complement.
TGGAGGTGGATGGCTTGCCGGTCGGGCTGGCGGGGTTCTGGGTCGCTGAGGCGTGTGTGGTGCCGTGTGGGGAACATCGGCCGGTGTCGTTGGTGGAGATCCGCCGTTAGACGGTCGCCGGGCGGCATGATCGCCGCATGGTGTTCGCGTTGCTCGCCGGTCTCGCCCTGCTGGCCTGGCTGTACCTGGTGCTCGCGCACGGCGGCTACTGGCTGATGCGGGAGCGGCTGGGCACGCCGGTGGAACCGGTCGCGTGGCCCAGTGTGGTCGCCGTCGTGCCGGCGCGGAACGAGGCCGGCATCCTGCCCGACACGCTGCCGGCGCTGCTGGCCCAGGACTATCCGGGCGACCTCCGTGTGGTGCTCGTCGACGACGCCAGCACCGACGGCACCGGCGACCTGGCCGGATCGCTGGGCGCCGACGTGGTCGCGGGCAGCGGGCCGCCGCCCGGATGGACCGGCAAGGTCGCCGCGCTGGCCGCTGGCGTGCGCACGGCAGGCACACCGGAATTCCTGCTGTTCACGGACGCGGACATCCGCCATCCGCCGGGCAGCGTGCGGGCGCTGGTCGCCAAGGCGCTCGCCGACCGGTTGGACCTGGTGTCGCTGATGGCGCGGCTGCGGACCGACACGGCGTGGGAGCGGGCGGTGGTGCCGGCGTTCGTGTACTTCTTCGCGCAGCTCTACCCGTTCCGCCGGGTCAACCGGCCGCACTCGCGGACCGCGGCCGCTGCCGGCGGGTGCGTGCTGCTGCGCCGGGACGTGCTCGAATCGGCGGGCGGCCTGGCCGAGATCGCCGGGGCGCTGATCGACGACGTGGCGCTGGCGACGCTGGTCAAACGGCGGGGGAGCGGGCGGATCTGGCTCGGTCTGAGCACGGACGTGACCAGCCTGCGGCCGTATCCGAGACTGGCGGACCTGTGGGACATGATCGCCCGCAGCGCGTACACCCAGCTGCGCTACTCGCCCGCGCTGTTGGCCGGCACGGTGGCCGGTCTGGCACTGTTGTACGCGGTGCCGATCGCGGCGCTGTTCGGTGGCGCGCTGACCGCCGTGCTCGGCCTGGCCACCTGGCTGTTGATGGCCGGCAGTTACGTGCCGATGCTGCGTGCGTACCGGTTGCCGCTGTGGTGGGCGCCGCTGCTGCCCGGTGTCGCCATGTTGTACGCGGCGATGACGGTCGACTCGGCGTGGCGGCACGTGCGGGGCCGCGGCGGGGCGTGGAAGGGCCGAACAGCGCCCGACCGTTGATCGCGGGCGGGCGCGCGTCCGGCGTTTCCCGGTGCGTCGACCGCTTCTGTTGGCGGTCCGGTGGCAGGATGCACGTCGTGTCTCCTGAGTACGCACTGCCCGCCACGGTGGCGGCGGCGCACCTCACCGCGTCAGCGGCCGAACTGGCCAAGGACGCGGCGGCGGTCGGCGACCTCGCCGATCTGACGGCTGTCATGGACCAGCTCGTCGCGGGTCAGCAGCACATCGCGGTGGCGCTCGGCAAGCTGGCCGACCACATCGCCGGACGGCACCGGGACGGCTCGCTGGCAGCGGTGGACGCACCCGAGATCGCGGCGTTGACGGAGGTCCTCGCGGCTGCCGCCGCGGCCAGCGGTCACGCGGCGGGTGCGTTGGAGCAGAGCAGGCCGGTTCTGGACATCGTGCTCGCAGCCGCGGGCCCCGACGCGCGCATCTGAGCAGCATGATGACCGACATCTCCAACCGTTTGCAGTAGCCGAAACTGTCGGTGCCCGCGACTACTGTGGGTTGAGTCGGAGGCGTCCCCTTCCCCGCGACGCCAGCTGTTTCCCATCCCCACGGAGCTGGTCATGCGAAGCGTGTGGAACGGCACCATCGCGTTCGGGCAGGTCACCATCCCGGTGAAGGCCTACAGCGCGACCGAGCAGCGCGGCAGCGGTCTGCACCAGTTACACGTCAACGACGGCGGTCGGATCAAACTGCGCCGAACCTGCGAGATCGATGGCGAGGACGTCCCGTTCGCCGAACTGGGCAAGGGTTTCGAACTGCCCGACGGCGACGTCGTCGTGCTCACCCAGGAGGACATGTCCGGCCTGCCGGTGGCCGCGTCGCACTCGATCGAGGTGTGCGCGTTCACGCCCCTGGACCAGATCGACCCGATCCACCTGGACCGGAGCTACTACCTGGCCCCCGAACCCGCCGGCACGAAACCGTACGTGCTGCTCGGCGAGGCGCTGCGGCAGACCGGCAAGGTCGCGGTGGTGCGGGTCGCGCTGCGGCGGCGGGAGACACTGGCCATGCTGCGGGAACGGGACAACGTGATCGTGCTGACCACGCTGCTGTGGCCGGACGAGATCCGCACGCCGAGCTTTCCGTTCCTGGACGAGGACGTGTCGGTGCGGATGGGGGAGCTGCGGTCGGCGGTGTCGGATGTCGAGCGGCTGTCCGGGGACTTCGAGCCCACGCGGTATGCGGACGAGTATCGGGATGCGCTGCGGGCACTGGTGAACGCGCGGGTGGACGCGGGAGAGGTGGTTCGGCCCACGGCTGCCGCGCAGGACGAGGCGGCGGCGGAGTTGGTCGCCACGCTACGGGAGTCGGCCGATCAGGCCGCCACCGGCTCGGCTGTCGACAAGGCCAAGGCCGCTGTTCGGAAGGCCGCGGCGGCCAAGGCTGCGGCTACCCGGGCGGCGAATCGGGCCGCGGGACGGGCGGCCGATCGGGCATCGGATGCGCGGAAGGCGCCGGCTGGTTGAGCCTTCCGTGCCCGCCGGCACGTCGCGCCGCTGCTGACCGGTTCAGCAGCGGCGGCCGGCGTTGACGCACGCGACGATCCGGTTCTGCAGCGAATCCGGCATCACGTCGATGTAGTCCGCGTGGTCGGTGATCGGGCTGCGGTGGTCCTCGGGGAAGCTGTCGATCGCGTACATCGTGCCCGTCGGCACGTGGTAGGTCAGCGTGATCGTCAGTTGCGGCACCGGGAACGTGCCGTGCGGGCACACGCCGTTCGTCGCCTCCGGCACCACGTGCGTCGTGTGCGTCGGGCTGTCCAGCGCCGTGCCGTTCCAGCAGTTCGGGTACTGGTAGATGCGCAGCACGTCGCTGCCCTGCGGGCACAGCGGGTAGTTCCGCGTGACGTGGTTCGTGTAGCCGGTGCACGACCACTGCGGCTGTGCGTTGTCGATGTTCCCGTCCGTCACCGCCTTCGGGTCGCCGATCACGACCCGCAGGAACTTCGGCATCGGGATGACGTCGCTGACCGGGCTGCCGCCGTACCGGATCACCGCCGACGACGCCGTGATGATCCGGCCGAGGTTGCCGTCCTTGCCGCCGCCGACCGCGTCCGCGTCCGTACCCTGCTGGCCCAGCAGCCGCAGCACCGGCCAGTAATAGGTGGACCGGTCACCGTTCGGGCACGTCGTGGCCGCCGCCGCCAGCGACGCGTCGGTCGAGAACGCGTTGGTGGACAGGTTGCCGGCGTAGTCGTGCACGTGATGCGCGGCGCCGGGCTGGCCGGGTGTCGCGATCACGTTGTCCGGGTTGCGGTGTGCGCCGTTGGCGTCCGTGCCGCAGTTCTCCGTGTAACTGCCGGTGGACGCGTCCGGGCCCGGTTTCGGGACGGCCGGGGCCAGTGGCGCCGACCGGATGTCGACGTAGTCGGTGCCGTTCGGGCCGTCGTCGTGTCCGGCGTGCGCCGAGCCGGTCAGCTGGCTGGTGACGAACGTGCCGACGAGGACGCACACGGCCACCGCGACCACGAGCGACGCGCTGACCAGCGCGCGCCGGCGACCGCCACGGGCACTGCTGTCCGGACCGGGGATGAGCACGGCCCCAATCGTGCCAAACATCGGCATTCCGATCGGCGCCCGGCGGGGTTTGTGTTCGATCGGCTCAGCCCGTGTGCGCGACGAGTTCCGTTCCGGTGCTGGTCGTGACCTCCACGGCGGCCAGCTGTGACTCGGTCATCCAGACGTGCTCGTGGGCCGGCCGGTGTGCCGCGTCCGGCGGGATGCGCCAACTGCCGTGGTGGGACAGCCTGGTGCCGTCCTTCCCGACGTACGTCAGCTGGCACGCCGTGCCGACCGGCAGGCCGGTCACCGTGACGTCCATCCGCGTGCCGTCGTCGGTGGGTGTCATCGCGACCGCAAGGCGCGCGCCGGTGCGCGGATCGGTTCCGGTGATGACGGTCTCGGCCACCACCGCCGGCCGTTCGAGAAACCGCCCGACCACGACGCCGGTACCGGTCAGGGCCGCCGACGCGACCAGCACGGCAGTGGCCGTCAGCGCCAGCCGGACGCGTGCCGACCGAGCCGAGTGCCGGTGCACCCTGGCAACGGTGCGCTGCAGCAGTTCCTCACCGTCGGGCACGGGGCCCTCGAGGTAGAACTCCTCGGGCCAGACGTCCGTGCTGTCGTACGGCCGGGTTTCGGCCGGCATCTCGTCACCTCCTCCGGGTGCGTGGTTCATCGGTGTCTTCGGGTTCCGCCGGGCACAGCCCGAACCCGACGGCCCGTGCTCGGGTCGTCGGGTCCGGGGACGCGCGGTCCGCCCGATCGTCGGTGCGACTGATCAGTAACCGTGGCCGTCACCGCGATCGTGAAGGGGATTCATGCCGCTCTCCTGGTGTTGCCGCTGGTGGCGGTCCCGTCGCTGTCTGTGCCGTGTGGACCGACACCACCAACACGGACGGCGGGCCGGGCCGGTTCACTCGAAATTCCCCGGATCCGGGAGAATTCGAGCCGTGTGGTGTGGCTCACCCAGGTGAACCGGTTCGGCGCAGCGTACGTATTCGACGAGTAGCACTGCCTGCGTTGGGGGCCCCGGTGGGCCGCGGGAGGGTGGGAAGGGAGCAACCCGGATGGCAGTCCTGCGGTCACGCAGGCGGCAAGCCGACGCCGACGAGGCGCTGGTTCGCTCGTTGTACGAGGAGCACGGGCGGGCGCTGCTCGCCTATGCGACCCGTCTGACGGGCGATCGGGCGGCAGCGGAGGACGTCGTGCAGGAGACGCTCGTCCGCGCCTGGAAACATCCCGAGGTCCTGGTCAACGGCAAGGGGTCGATCCGGGGCTGGTTGCTGACGGTCGCCCGCAACATCATCACCGACCGGGCGCGGGCCAGGGCTGCCCGGCCGGTCGAGGTCGCGGAGTCCCCGACGACGCCGCCGATCGAACGGGACCACGCCGACTCCGTCGTCGACTCGATGGTCGTGATGGAAGCGCTGGACCAGCTCTCCGGACACCACCGGGATGTCCTGGTCGAGCTGTACTTTCGCGGCAGAAGCGTGACCGAAGCAGCCGATGCGCTCGGTATACCGCCGGGTACGGTGAAGTCGCGTTCCCACCACGCCCTGCGAGCGCTGCGTGAAGTGTTCGGCGCCGGGGCGCCGCGAGCCGAGTTGAAGGGGGTGGCTGGATGAGCACGCGCGAAGAACACCTGCACATGTCCGAATCGTTGGGCGCGTACGTGCTGGGTGCCCTCGACGATGTCGAGAGTCGTGCGGTGGCCGCCCACCTGGCGGACTGCGCCGAGTGCCAGGCGCAGGTCGACGAACTGGTCGAGATGAAGGACGCGCTGGGCGAGGTGCCGCCCGAGGCGTTCCTGGACGGTCCGCCCGAGGACGGCGACCTGGTGCTGCAGCGCACGCTGCGGCAGGTGCGCGCCGAGAAGGCGTCCGGCACCCGCAACCGGAACCTGGTCGTCACGGCCGCCGCCGTGGTGGCGGTCGCGATCGCGCTGGGCGGCGGAGTAATCCTCGGTCGGAACAACGCCACGACGACGCAGGTCGCCCTCCCGCCGCCGGTGCGGACGACGCAGAGCGTGCCGGCCGGCACGAAGTACATGTCCGGCACCAACGGCGACTCCCGGATCAACGTCGAGATCATGCCGGCGGCGGGCTGGATCCGGGTGAACGCGTCGGTCACCGGAATCCCGAAGGGCCAGAAATGCGTACTGGTGGTGACGTCGAAGTCGGGTGAGACCCAGATAGCCGGCAGTTGGATGGTGGGAGCGAAGGCGGCGAAGAACGGCACCAACCTGGACGGGTCCGCGCTGATATCCGCTGACCAGGTCCAATCGGTCGCCGTCAGGAACACCGCCGGTCACACTTTCGTGTCCGCGTCGACTGCCTGATCGCCACCCGTTGCCACCGGTTGGAGTGAAGAGTTGACGAAGCCGTTCGTGTTGCTGGGTGTCGGTGTCGTGTTGCTGGCGGTCGGCGTGGTGTGGGTCCTGCAGGGCCTGGGCACGCTGACCGGCAGCTTCATGACCGGCCAGAAGGTATGGTTCGCCATCGGGCTGCTGCTCGGGTTGGCCGGCCTGGTCGCGCTCTACTCCGGGGCGCGCAGGCTGGCCGCCTCGAGGAGGTGATTATTCCCCTCACCGTTCAGGTGAATGCTCACCCTGCGCCCTGCTGGTGGCTCAAGGCAGTGGTGCGGGCGGGCTAGTCCCAATACAGTGTTTCGCACCGGCGATCGGGGCCAGGGGCAACGCCGAGGACCACCACGAGGAACGGTGCGGATGCGGGACGACGACGCGGTCGAGACGCCGGGTGTGCCGGCTGCGTCCAGTATGGCAGACCTGTCTGGATCGATCCTGTCCGGCCGTTACCGCCTCGGTGCGCCACTCGGCCAGGGCTCCGTGGCCAACGTCTACCGTGCCGTCGACGACCGCCTGGGCCGCAAGGTCGCCGTCAAGCTCTTCCACCCCGGTCAGGACGTGGCCACCCGGGCCCGGTTCGCCGCTGAGGCGCAGGCGCTGGCCCGCCTGTCGCACCCCGGACTGATCAGCATCTTCGACGCGGGCGTCGAGGACGACCGGCCCTACCTGGTGATGCAGCTGGTCGACGGCGAGAGCCTGCGCGATCGGCTGCTGGACGGCCCGCTGACCACGGGCGAGGTCGTCCAGCTGGGCATCCGGCTGTCGCTGGCGCTCGCGCACGTGCACCAGAACGGGATCGTGCACCGCGACATCAAGCCGTCCAACATCGTGCTGGACGCCACCGGCGCACCGCACCTGGCCGACTTCGGCATCGCGCTGCTGCTGGACGCGGCCCGGATGACCGGTTCCAACGAGATCATGGGCACGGCCGCCTACCTGTCGCCGGAACAGATCCTGGGCGTCGAGGTCGGCTCGCCCGCGGACATCTACTCGCTGGGCCTGGTGCTGCTGGAATGCCTGACCGGGGAGTTGGAGTACCCGGGTGGCAGCAAGGTCGAGTCGGCTCTGGCCCGGTTGTCCCGGCCACCGCGCATCCCCGACGGTGTACCCCCCGTGCTGGCGAAGCTGCTCACCGCGATGACGTCGCGGGACGCCGAGGACCGGCCGGCCGCCAAGGACTGTGCCGCGTGGTTCGTCGCCGTGCGCGAACACCGCGGGATCTCGTCCCGGCGGGCCCGGATGGTCGCGGCGAACTGGCTGGTGGGCAAGGGCCAGCAGTTCGGTCGGGCGCGGGAGCGGGCTCCGCTGTTCTCCGGCTGGCGGCGGTTCGCCATCGCCGGTTCCGGCCTCGCCATGGCGATCTTCGCCTCGGCGTGGCTGTTCACGTCACTGCTGCCCAAGGTGATGCCCATGGGACCGGACGCCGGCGGCGACACTCAGCAGCACAGTTCGACCGGCGGGCCCGCGGGCGGGGTGGTGTTGCAGCCGAACGGCACGGCGATGCACGTGGCCGCAGCGATGACCGGGACCGGGGCCCGCGGGGAGGTTCCCATGGCCACGACCGCGGTGCCGACCACCGGTACGTCGGTGCCCGGGCAGGTGTCGATCACGCCCACGTTCCCCGGAACGCCGGACGACACACCGATCACGCCCCCGTCGAACGAGCTACAGGATTCGTCGTCCGCGGTGTACGCCGGCTCGGTCAGCACGTCGCCGCCGCCGGACCCACCGTCCTCGTCGGGAGCCTTCGGGTCCGAAACCTCGTCCCCATCGAGCGAGCCCCCGTCGAACGGACCGGCCAGCAGTGAGACGCCGTCGTCGGAGTCCCCGTCGGCGTCGTCCCCGCAGTTGCCGGAAGCCAACGGGAAGCACATGGGTCAGGTGAA
>DASZXM010000402.1:0-2456 GCA_035546415.1 Pseudonocardiaceae bacterium | reverse complement strand
GATGCCTTCCACGCGCGACCCGTCGACCTGGCTGCGCGCGTGCTCGATCAGCGTCGCCCGGGGCGGGGTGAACACGTCCAGCTCCTTGCACGGCACGTCCCGTGTCCGCGCGCCGTGCGGCACCCAACTGGGGATGACGGCCATGTCACCGGCCCGCATGGTGCGCGTGGCGCCGTCTATCGTGAAGTCGAACTCGCCCTCCACGACCACCACGATCTGCTCCTCGACGTGGCTGTGCATCGGCGCCTCGGTGTGCGGTTCGAAGTGCACGACGTTCACGATCGACCCGTCGCCCAGCACCGGCCGGAACGTCAGGCCGGGCCGCATCTCCACGGACTCGATCGCGTCGACGTCGACGAACCGGCCCGCACCGGTCGGCGTGCCGGCACCCTCGGTGCTGAAGTGTTCGGTGCTACTGGTCATGACACTCCTCGGATCGCTCGGGCCAGCCGTGCGACGCCCTCGTCGATGTCGCCCTCGCTGACCCTGCTGTAGGACAGGCGCAGGTGTTCGTGGTCGGGGTGTTCGGCGAAGAAACCGCCGCCGGGCACGAACGCCACGTTCGCGGCCCTGGCCCGGGCGGCCAGCTCGACGGTGTCCACGCCGGGCACCCGCACCCACGTGAAGAACCCGCCGTGCGGCACGGTCCACGTGCCCAGCCCGGTGCAGTGCCGGTGCAGGGCGGTCCGCATGGCGGCCGCCCGGTTGCGGTACAGCTCGCGGGCCACCGGCAGGTGCGCGTCCAGGTGACCGGCGCGCAGGTACTCCTCGGCCATCCGCTGGCCGAGCGCTCCGGCGCACTGGTCGGAGTTCTGCTTGGCGATGCACAGCTTCGCCACGATCGGCGCCGGGCCGGCCGCCCAGCCCAGGCGCACGCCCGGGAAGAACACCTTGGAGAACGTGCCCAGCTGCAGCACGGTGTCCGGGGCGAGCGACCACAGGCTGGGCAGCGGGTCCGGGTCGAACGCCAACTGTTGGTACGCGACGTCCTCCACGATGAGCACGCCGTACCGCCGGCACAGCTCGACCAGCGCGTACCGGCGTTCCGCGCTCAGCGTGCGGCCGCTGGGGTTCTGGAAGTCCGGGATCGTGTAGAGCAGCTTCGGCGGGGCCGGCAGGTCGGCCAGCAGCGTCGCCAGGGCGTCGACGTCCATGCCGTCGTCGTCCATCGGCACGCCGAGCAGCCGCGGGCCGTACGCCGCGAAACCGGACACCGCACCCAGGTAGCTGGGCTCCTCGACCACGACGACGTCCCCGGGGTCGAGCATCGTGCGGGCGACCAGCGTGACGCCGTCGATGCCGCCACTGGTGATCATCAGCTCGCCGTCGGCGGGCCGGTGGCCGTCGGTGACCGCCAACCGGTCGGCGATGGCCTCGCGGGTGCTCGCGATGCCCTCGCTAGGCGCGTACTGCAGCGCGACGGCCGGGTCCTTCTCGATCAGGCGGGTCGCGATGTCACCGATGACGCCGGTGGGGAACAGCGACGGCTCCGGGAAGCCGCCGGAGAAGTTGATCAGGTCGGCCCCGGCGTTGGCCAGCGCGAGGATGCCGCCGAGCACATCCTCCTGCGAGCGGGTCCGGCGGGACAGTCGGGCAGTCCAGTCCATGTTCGTCCCCGTGCTTGACATGACTTACATATGAAAGGAGACTAACCATCTCGACCTTACGTACCACAGGCGATTTTGGCTAGATGCCGTGCATGTGACAATCGGATGAGGCGCACATGACAGCACACGGTGAGGGCAAGCCGGTCCTCCCGCTCGCGTCGATCGGCGGGTTCGCCGCCGAGCCGTCCGCGCCCGCCCAGTTGGACATCGTCGATCTGAAGCTGCTCAAGCTGCTGTCCGACGACTCGCGGACGTCGCAGCGCAGCCTGGCCCGGGAACTGGGCATGTCCGCGCCCGCCGTGGCCGACCGGCTGGCCCGGCTGCACCGGCAGGGCGTCATCACCGGGTACGGGGTGCGCCTGGACTGGAGCGCGCTCGGCTACCCGACCACGGTGTACCTCACGGTCACGGCCGTCCAGGGCTACGAGCAGGGCACGATCATGGCGCGCCTGGGCGCGCTGCCCGAGGTCGAGGAGGTCATGCTCGTCACCGGCGACATCGACATGCTCGTGCGGGTCCGCGTCCGTGACCACACCCACCTGCGCGACCTGCTGATCAACGGCGTGTGGCAGATCGAGGGCATCCAGCGCACCGAGACGTCGCTGACGATCGCCGAGATGAAACCGAAGAACACGGCGAGCGAACTGCTCGCCCACATGATCGCGCGAGAGACACCGAACGGTGATCAACTGACCGGGAGTTGATTCATGACTGACGATGCGGGCGTTGGACGGCAGGGGTTCGTCGCCGAGCACGGTCTGCACACCGCCGAGCAGCGGGCGGCCGCCGCCGAGGTCGTCGAGCGGATCACCCAACTGGGCATCAGGACCGTGCGGGTGGTCGTCGTCG
>DASZXM010000401.1:0-6925 GCA_035546415.1 Pseudonocardiaceae bacterium | reverse complement strand
CGCGGTGTGGCCGGCGTGGCCGACAGCGCTGGCGGCCGCGATCGTGCAGGGTCTCGGGTTCGGGGTGTACGTGGCCGTCGACGTCGCGCTGATCACGCAGGTCCTGCCCACGACGGCCAGCAACGCCAAGGACCTCGGCGTGCTCAACATCGCGAACACGCTGCCCCAGCTGATCGGCCCGACCGTCGCGGCCACGCTGATCACGCACGTCGGCGGCTACCGGGGGCTGTTCGCCGGTGCGGCCGTCCTCACGCTGCTGGGCGCCGTGTCCGTCACGCGCATCCGGTCGGTGCGCTGACCCCGGGTCCGGGTCGGGGACGTCCCCGATGTGCACGGCGGACATCGCGTGTGAGGTGTGGCGTGTGACGGGGCGGTGGCGGCGGGTCGGCCAGGCGGCGGGGTTCTTCTGTGTCGTGCTGTTGGCCACGGTGGCGGGGTGCGCCGCCGTGGTCGGCGTCGCGGTGGTCGTCGTGTCGCCGCCGGTGTTCCTGACCGTCGGGTGGATCGTGTTCGCGCTGGGGATCGTGCTGGCCGCCCGGCTGCTGCCGCGTGCCCGCCGACTCCGGGCGGGTGTCGTGACACTGGTCGTGCTGACCGTGCTGGGCGGCTTCGCGCTGCTGTGGCCGGGTTCGGGTGCGACACCGGCGGCGCCGGCCGGCACCGAGTGGGTGAGCCTGCCGACCGGTTCCCGGCTGGCCTACCAGGAGCTCCACGCGACCGGGACCGCACGGCCGACGCCGGTGGTCTTCCTGCACGGCGGCCCTGGCGTCGCCGACATGGCCGGTGACATCCCCTACCTGCGCCGGCTCGCCGACGCCGGCTGGAACACGTACGTCTACGACCAACTGGGCGCCGGCCGGTCCACCCGACTGTCCGATCCGGACGGCTACACGATGGCACGGGCAGTGGCCGACCTGGACGCCTTCCGCCAGGCGATCGCGGCTCCCCGCATCGACGTGCTCGGCTACTCGTGGGGCTCCACACTGGCCGCCGCCTACCTGGCCGCGCACCCCGACCGCGTGGCCGAGGCCGTCTTCGCGTCCCCCGGCCCGATGGTCGGCGGTGCCAGCGACGTCACCGACCTGCTCGGCCGCCCCGGCACCCACGTCGGCTCCGTCCTCGCCCAGGCACTGCAACCCCGCGCCCTGCTGGCCTGGACGATCGACCGGGTCAACCCGGAGTCCGCGCACGCGTACGCCGGCGACGCGGAGATGGACGCGCGCTTCCGCACGATCAGCGCGGCCGCCGCGCCCGCCCTGTACTGCCACCCGCCGTCCGGCGGCTCCGACGCCGGTGACGTGGGCTTCTACGCCAACGCGACGTTGCTGCGGCCGGCCGCCTGGCGAGACCCGCACCCGGTCCTGCGCCGGCTGCACACCCCGGCGCTGGTGATCAAGGGCTCCTGCGACTACCTGAGCTGGTCGTCCGCTGTCGACTACCGCGACACGCTGCCCGACAGCCGGATGATCTACCTGCACGACGCGGGCCACCGCGCCTACGCCGAACAGCCCGCCGAGTTCTTCGCGGTGGTCACGGCGTTCCTGGCCGGCCGACCACTGCCGCTACCCGCGTACACCGGCACGGCGGCGCCGGCGGACTACCAGGGCCCGCACGGCTGACGGCTACGCCAGCCACCGCACCATGATCAGGCACGGGTTCCCCGGCCACAGGTCAGCCGTCTCCTCCACCGGCAGGAAGCCCATCGCGCGGTAGAACGCCCTGGTCAGGGCGTAGCCGGTGTCCGGATGCGACGGTCCGAGCGTCTTCACCCGCAGCAGCCGGCAGCCGTCCCGCACCAGGTCGGCGACGACGGCGTCGACCAACGCCCGGCCGACACCCCGCCGGTGCCACGACGGATCCACGGCCATCAGGTGGATCTCGGCCGCTTCCGGAAAATGCCGGCGGTACAACAGGACACCGACGACGTCCGTGCCGACGGACGCGACGACCGCCGGCAGGTGGCGGGCGGACTCCACGTAGCCCGCGTTGGACTCCGGGATGCCGAACCACGTCGGCAACGCGCCCAGCAGCCGAGCCGTCGCGTCGGCCAGCGCGGCCGACCCGCCGGCCCGCGTGATCCCGCACTCGGCGTCCACACCAGTAGCGTGGCAGCAGGGCGTCCACCGATCCATCGGATTACGTCCCCCGTGCGAGCTACCCCCAGCTGTCCACCCGACGGTGACGACGCGGGCCGGCGATTTCCCTACTTTCCGCGCATGGTTTCCTCGATGCGCCGCTGGGCCCGCCTCGCCGTCGCCGCCAACATCGTCTTCACGGTCGCCTGGCTGCTGGCCGCCACCTGGCAGGGCCCGAACTACAGCTCCTTCGCCCACACCATCAGCGACATGTACGCCGACGGCGCCCCCGGTGCCTGGGTCCTCATCACCCTGTTCACCCTCTGCGGTGCCACGGTCATCCTGTTCGCCTGGCGTTCGCTGTGGCCGGCGCTCCGCGAAGCCGGCCGCCCCGCGCGCATCGGCACGATCCTGCTGGCCCTGTCCATCTTCGGTCTGGGCGACCTGCTGTCCCTGTTCGAACAGGAGGGTTGCCGCTTGGCGGACGCGGGCTGCACCGGCGCCCGGCAGACCGGCACGTTCGGTGGAGCCATGGACGCCACCCTGAGCACGATCGGCGTGGCCGCACTGGCCGTCGGCGGTTTCTTCCTGGCCGCAGCCATGAAGCGTATCCCCGCGTGGCAGAGCTGGGCCCGGCCCACCCTGGTGGCCACGGTGGTCTACATCGTCGTCTTCGCCCTGGACGGAATCCTGGGCGGGTCCGGCGCGGGCGGTCTCCTGGAACGCCTGATCGCCCTGGCCGGCGCGGCAGCGATCACGGCCCTGGCCGGCGGCGTCCTCCGCCGAACCAGGACCGATGCGATTGCCCCGCCACGGTATGACCAGAGCGTCCGGGGAAACGACCTGACCGCTATGCGACGTCAGCGCCCTCGACCGTCTGAAGCACCTGGATCGCCAGGTCGGACACGTCGTCCTGATCGCCGCCAACCGCACTGTTGACGGCGACGACCACGATCAAGCCGGTCGTCGGGTCGTAGATGTGCACGGCCCGGAAACCGAGCGTCTGCCCTTCATACGTCCACACCGTGCCCGTCTGGGCGGTCGTTGCCTGTCCGACACCCAGCCCGTACCCGGTCGGATCGTCCAGCGTGGTCCGCGGGATCGGCTGGCTGGTGGTGATGGATATCAGGCTTTCCAGCTCGTGCTGCTGCCGAGGCGGCAACAGCCGACCGTGGTAGAGGGCGCGCTCCCAGGTGGTCATGTCGGCCAGCGACGTGACGATGCCGCCCGCCCCCTGGGCCCACGTCAGGCTCAACGCCGGCATGGGAGTACCGAACAGGGAAGGCACACCGTCGTTGGCGAAGTACCCCGTCGCCATCCGGTCGGCGGTCCCGGGCGGGCACGTGTACGGGGCGAAACAGGTGTCCCGCAGCCCGAGCGGAACGATGATCCGCCGGGTGAGCTGATGAACGTACGTGTCGTGGGACGCACGCTCGATGATCATCTGCGCGAGGATGTAGTTGGTGTTGGAGTAGGAGTAGACGGCCGGCCCGACCGGAAGCCCCACGACGTAGGACACCAGTTGGTCGGTGGTGAACGTGGCGTCCGGATTCGTGGCCACGGCGGTGGCGAAGGCGGCCTGGCCGGTGTAGTCGGGAATGCCGCTGGTCATGTCCAGCAGCCGCTGAATCGTGATGTCACTCCACGCGGGGTACTGCGGAAGCCACTTGCCGAGCGTGTCGTGGATCGACAACGTCCCCGCGGCCTCCAGCTGCAACAACATCGCGGACGTGAACGCCTTGGTGTTGCTGCCGATCTGCCACCGCGCACCAGCAGGCACAGGCGTGGTCCCGCCGTACTGCGTCGTACCGTCGGCGACGTCGACGCTCGGCGTGACCCCGGGATAGTCCACCCGCACCGACACGGCCGAAAGATGCTCAGCGGTGCCCCGATCAGCCAGGTACTGATCCAGCTCCGCCCGCAACTCCTGCGCCAACCCAGCCCCATCGGCACGGTTGCCCTGCGCCGCAACGGCAGTGGTAGTCCCCATGCCCAGCACGACAGCCGCCGCAACCAGTGGAACGACCAGCCGTGTCCGTAAACAACTCATACTGCGCAGTCTGTCGGCACCTCACCCGACCCCGCGACCGCCACGGGGCTGAACAACACCACTCCACGAGCGCCGGCCACATCGAGTCGTCTATTGATCACCGAACTGCGGCACGACCCGTGCCCGAGGCGGTCGGTATGGAGCAGCCCGCGGTCTCTCCAACCTCGCCTACGACGGCATCGACATCGGCTGGGGCTGGGGCGCCAACGACCCCGGCGGCAGCCAGGACTACCAGAATCGCGGCCTCTACCACTACCAACCGGTGTACACCACCCCGACGACGCTCAAGAACACCGTGGTGTCCTACAACCTGGTGCACGGCACGAAGAAGGTGTTCCACGACGGCGGCAGTATCTACAACCTCTCCGCCAACCCCGGCAGTTCGTTCGACCACAACTACGTCTACGACAACCACAACACCGTCGGCCTCTACCTGGACGAAGGCTCCCGCTACGTCACCCTGACCAACAACGTCATCCAGGACAGCGGCGTCTGGGCCTTCACCAACGCCAACCCCACCAACAACACCGACGACAACACCTTCACCACCAACTGGTACAACACCGGCGCCACCCAGGTCGCCACCGGAACACCCCACAACAACATCCTCAACGGCAACGTCCAGGTCACCGGCGGCACGTGGCCATTGGCCGCACAGCAGGTGATCTACAACGCGGGCATCGAGCCGGCCCTGCGCACCAGCGCCGACTCCCAGCCCGCCCCGGCCGGTGTCGCACTCACGGCCGTGCCGGCATCCATCAGCACCGGTGGCTCGACGGTGCTCACCGGGACGGTGCAGGACTTCGCCGCACCGGGTCTGTCGGATGTCACGTTGTCCCTCACCGTGCCCAGCCGTTGGACCGCCGCCCGGCTGTCCGGACCACCGCACACGGTCAAGGGCGGCGGCACCGCCACCGCGACCTGGCGGGTCACCGCACCCGGCACGGCAACCGCCCCGATCAGCAGCGCCGCCGTCACCCTGAACGCCACCTACCGCAGCACGGGCCGAAGCTATACAGGGTCCGCGTCAGCTCAGATCGCTGAAACCGGCGGCCTGACAGACCTTCGATCGTTCGGCTCGGTGCCGTCGGTCTTCGGGCAGGCAGGCAACGACTACGCGATTCTCACGGGCGGCAACGACATCTGGGGCGCTGGTGGCGAGCACTTCGACGAGTACGGCACCATCTACAGACCGCAGGGTGCCGGCCCGAACGCCACGGTGACGGTCCAGGTCACCGCACAGCAGGCCGTCGACCCGTGGTCCAAGGCCGGGCTGGTCATCCGGAACGACGTGACAGCGCCTGGTGTCGCCCAGGGCTACGCGGCGCTCGTGGTCACACCCGGCAACGGCGTGTCCCTGCAGTGGCAGGACGCCGCCACCCCGGGCTACCTCGACCAGGACGCCGTGTCCGCCGGGGTCAAGGCGCCGGTCTGGCTACGCCTGGTCCGCAACAGCGGTCAGGTCAGTGGTTACTACTCGACCGATGACACGACCTGGACGCAGGTCGGCTCGGCAGTCTCGTTGGCAGGAGCGGCCGCCACCGAGGATGCCGGCATGATCGCCACCGCGCACAGCCCGACGGCGCAGGGTGAAGCCGACTTCACTGCCTTCGCCGTCAGCTGAGCCTAGCCGACTCACTGCAGGGACCACTGCCGGTTGGAGCCGCCGTTGCAGTTCCACAACTCGACCAGAGCACCGTTCACGGTCGACGCGTTCGTCACGTCCAGACACAGCCCGGGCTGCACTCCCGTGACGGTGCCGTTGCCGTGCGCCGCTGCACGACCAGATCTGCTGCTGGGTGCCCAGGGTGTTGGTACCTGCGGGTTGTCAAATAGGTGAAGCACAGCCGGCGCGGCGGGTTGGTGCACGGGCATCGCCGTCGGGCAACGCCGGATCGTCGTGCGGAAGTGACCGACTGGCGGACGGCGTCGACGACGCGGCGGCGGCGTTCGGTCTCCGGAACCAGGCCGCGCACATCTTCGCCCTGGCGCTGCCACATGTTCGCGAGGACCAGGACCGGGGCCAGCAGCTCAGCTGCGCTCCGCTGGTCGGTCACGGTGCCGCGGCGCTGCGCGTCCTGGATCCGAGACCGGACCGACCAGATACTTCGGCAGGTCCGGCCCGCGCGCAACCGCCTCAGCTACAGGCTGCCCCGTTCACCGCGAAGGCGGCGGGCGAGGCGTCGCTGGTCGTCCACGTGCCCTGGAAACCGAAGGACGTGGATCCGCCGGCCGGGATCTGGGCGTTGTAGCTCACATTCATGACGGACACGCTCTGCCCGCTCTGAGTCGTCGTGCCACTCCACGTGTTGGTGATCTTCTGATCACCGGCGAACGTGAACGTGAGTGTCCAGCCGTTGATCGCGGTCGAACCGGTGTTGGCGATCGTGACGTTCGCGGTGAAGCCGCCCGGCCACTGGTTCGGCTGATACGTCACACGGCACCCGCCACCTCCGCTGTTGCCCGGCGAGACCGTCCAGGTGAAGGTGGCCGATCCGGACGCTCCCGTGGCGTCCGTGGCAGTCACGGTGACCGAGGAGCCGCCGGCCGTGGTCGGGGCACCGGAGATCAGGCCGGTGCCGCTGTTGATGGTCAGCCCCGCGGGAAGTCCGGTGGCGCTGTAGGTGAGGGCCTGGCCGGCGGCCGAGTCGCCGGCCTGGACCTGCAGGCTGGCAGAGGTTCCGACGGTGCCGGTCTGGTTGCCGGGATTGGTCACCGTCACGGTGTTGCCCGTGCTGGTGGAACCACCGACCACGTAGGTGACGACCGAGCGCGCCGGCACGCTCGCGCTGAACGCGCC
>DASZXM010000400.1:0-3662 GCA_035546415.1 Pseudonocardiaceae bacterium | reverse complement strand
GGATCACGCACGGGATCATCGCGATCACCGCGCCGGACAGCAGGTAGCCGTAGTTCACCTTGCCGTACGTGCCGGCCTCCACGTTCAGCAGCGCCACCGGCAGCGTGTAGAGGCGGTCGTCGGTGAGGAACGTCAGCGCGCCGAGGAACTCGTTCCACGCGAACAGGAACGCGTACAACGCCGTGGTCGCGGCACCGGGCAGCACGAGCGGCCGCATCACCGACGTGAGCGTGCGCAGCACGGACGCGCCGTCGGCGTACGCGGCGTCCTCCAGTTCCCGGGGCACCTGGAGGAACGAGTTGCGCATCACGAACACGCCGAACGGGAGGTTGCAGGACGTGTAGAACAGCACCAGGCCCAAGCGGCTGTTGGTGAGGTGCAGGAAGTTCAGCTCCATGAACAGCGGCGTCAGGATCGCCTGGAACGGCACCATCATCGTGATCAGGATGAGCGTGAACACCAGGTTGGCACCGCGGAACCGCAGCCGCGCGCGGCCCAGGCCGTAGCCCGCGGCCGTGGACAGCGCGGCCGTCAGCACGGCGGTGCTCACCGCGACCAGCACACTGTTGCCGACGTAGCCCAGGATGTGCACCGAACCGCCGAGCAGCTGCGCGTAGTTCTCCCCCGTCATCCGGGTGATGTCCTGGACGGACGGTGCCTGGGTGATCAGGTCGGCCGGTTGCAGCGATCGCAGCACGGCCCACAGCAGCGGCAGCACGAACACGATCGCCAGCAGGATGCCGGCCACCAGGTACACGGCGAACCCGGCCGGCCGCTGCCGCCGTGGCTGTGTCCGGACGGGGCTTGCGACGGATGCGGTCATCACGTCTCCGATGTCCGGTCACGCAGCAACAGGAACTGGACCAGGCTGATCACGCCGACGGCGATCACCAGGATGATCGACAGTGCGGTGGCGGCGCCGACGTGCAGCTGCACGAACGCCTTCTGGTAGATCCACATGACGACGGTGGTGGTGCTGACGTCCGGGCCGCCCTGGGTGAGGATGAAGAACTGGTTGAACGCCAGGAACGACCCGATCACCGACAGGATCAGGCTCAGCGCGATGGTGCGGCGCAGCAGCGGGATCGTGATGGTCAGCTCCTTGCGCCACCACGAGGCGCCGTCCACGTCGGCCGACTCGTACAGTTCCTTCGGGATGCCCTGCATGCCGGCCATCAGCAGCATCATCGTCAACCCGGACGCCGACCACACCACCAGGACGCACACGGCGGCGATCGCCGGCACCGAGTGCACCAGCCACGCCGTGGAGCCGTCGGTGATGCCGAGCTTGTCCAGCACGAAGTTCACGGCGCCGGTCTTGGGCTGCAACTCCAGGTAGGCCATGAAGCTCTCGGTGGTCAGCCCGACGACGAACGGCAGGAAGAACGCCGTCCGCAGCGCCGTCACCCCGAACCGGTTCGCGCGCACCAGAACGGCCAGCAGGTAGCCCAGCACCAGGATCGGCAGCGTCACGATTCCGGTGTAGACGAGGGTGAAGCGGACCGACGAGCCGAACACGGCGTCCTGGCCGATCTGGGCGTAGTTGCGCAGGCCGACGAAGTGGTACGGCCCGATCAGCGGCCAGTTGGTCAGCGAGATGTAGACCGCGAACCCGAGCGGGAACAGCACGAACACGAGGACGAACAGGAACGCCGGACTGACCAGCAGCGGCCCGAAACCGGTGAACATGCGCCTGCCGCGGACGGTGGTGCGGGTCCGGGTCGTGGCGGCAGGTGTGGTCAGCGCTGTCATGAGTCCGCCTCGGTCAGTGCGTCGGCGAACTGGCCCTGCGCGGTTCTCAACGCGCCGTCGACGTCGGCGCCGCCGAACACGACGTCGGTGAACAGGGTCAGCCACGGGCCGCCCGGCTGGTTGAAGATGACGTTGTACGCCAACGTCTTGGGCGCGTAGCCGGACGACAGGGCGCGGACGGCGACGGCGTCGAACGGGTACTGCTTCTGGTAGGCGGGCGTCAGCACGTCGCTGCGGACCGGGGTGAAGCCGACCGTCGGCGCGAGCACCTGCGCCTGCTTGCTCAGCGCGAACTTGATGAACTCCCACGCGCCGGAGGCGTTCTTGGCACCCTTGAGGATCGCGAAGTTCGCGCCGCCGTCGAAGATGCTGCTGCCGCCGTCCGGCCCGGGCAGCGGCACGACACCCAACTGCCGCCGCATGCTCGGCGACGCGCTGGCCATCACCGTGCCGTAACCACCGGGGAACATGCCGACCCGGCCGGCCAGGAAGTCCGCGCCCCATGTGGCGCCGTCCTCGGTCTCGGACGTCGGCGAGGACAGGTGCTCGGCCCATAGCGTGCGGTAGAGCCGCATGGTCCGGCGCAGCGGGTCGTTGCCGGCGATGTTCGCGGTCTGGTCGCCGGGCGGGCCGTTGAGGATGTAGTCCTTGGTGGCCCACACGTCCGGCAGGATGGTGAAGCCGAGGCAGCCCTCGCAGCGGCCGGCGAAGCTGAACCCGGTGATGCCGCCGCCCAGGGCGGTGATCCTGCGGGCGTCGGTGAGGATGTCGGCGTAGTCGCGGGGTGGCCGGTCCGGGTCGAGGCCGACGCGTCGGAAGAGCGTCTTGTCGTACCAGAGCAGGGAGACGTCGGCGACATAGGGCGTGCCGTAGTAGTGGCCGTCGTCCGTGGTCAGGTTGAGCTGGCCCGGGCTGAGGGAGTCCTTGAACGGCAAGGCGTTCACCAGTGGTGTCAGGTCGGCGAACGCCTGGTTGTGGATGAACAGCTGCGAGTTGATGTCGTCGACGCCGACCATGTCCGGCTGGGACCCGGCGCGGATCGCGGTGGCCAGTTTGGTCACGTACTGGGTGTCCTGCACCTGGGTCAGCTCGACCTTCAGGTGTGGGTGGGTGGCGTTGAACTCCTTGACGAGCGCCTCGCCGAACGGGGAGGTGGTGTTGCGGTCCCAGAAGGTGACCATTCCGGTGGCGTCGTTCCCGAACCCTGGTGCGGTGACGTCCGGTTCGGCGCCGACCGAACCGCAGGCGGCCACGGTGGCGGATGCGACGGCGAGGGTCAGGGCGAGGACGGCTGCTCGACGGCGCAAGGGCACACTCCCCCGGCTCGACTGTTCGGTATTTCGAACACTATTCGAGATATGTCCAGAGTGTGTACCTAGGCGTTACGGACGTCAACCACATCGTCACGAGGGGACACCATCGCTCTCAGTTCCGAGAATGTTCACGGAAGTGATAACATTGGTGGTGTGACGTCCGCGGACCTTCTGCTGCACCCCGTGCGGCTGCGCATCGTGCAGGCGTTCCTGGGTGGCCGCGAACTGACCACCACCCAACTGGCGGCCGAACTGGCCGACGTGCCACCCGGCAGCCTGTACCGCCACGTGGCCCGCCTCGTCGACGCGGGCGTGCTCGCGCTGGTCGGCGAACGGCGGGTGCGCGGCGCGGTCGAACGCACCTACGAACTGGCCGTGACGTCCGCCCTGATCGACCCGGATCGCCTCGCCGCGATGACCCCCGAGGAGCACCGCCAGGCGTTCACCGCGTTCGTCGCGGGACTGCTCGGCGACTTCGACCGGTACGTCGCGGGCGGCGACGTCGACCTGATCCGCGACGGCGTCAGCTACCGGATCACCGGACTGTGGCTCGACGACGCAGAACTGGCCGAGATGCGAGCGAAGATCGACCGGCTG
>DASZXM010000399.1:0-5033 GCA_035546415.1 Pseudonocardiaceae bacterium | reverse complement strand
TGTTGTCCACAAACGAGGCCAGCGATCCACAAGTCTGGGCGCCGGTCTGAAATCGTCGGCGGGATCTCGTAGCGTGGCGCCGACGAGAACCGACCACAGCACGACTCAACGAGGTGGACTTCCAGATGCCAGCAGCACCCGACCGGGGTAAGGCACTCGAACTGGCCCTTGCCCAGATTGACAAGCAGTTCGGCAAGGGATCGGTGATGCGCCTCGGCGAGGAGGGCCGCGCGCCGATCGAGATCATCCCCACCGGGTCGATCGCGTTGGACGTGGCGCTGGGCATCGGTGGCTACCCCAAGGGCCGGATCGTGGAGATCTACGGTCCTGAGTCCTCCGGTAAGACGACGGTCGCGCTGCACGCGGTGGCCAACGCCCAGAAGGCCGGCGGCATCGCGGCCTTCATCGACGCCGAGCACGCCCTGGACCCCGACTACGCCAAGGCGCTGGGCGTGGACACCGACGGCCTGCTGGTCTCCCAGCCGGACACCGGTGAGCAGGCCCTGGAGATCGCGGACATGCTGATCCGCTCCGGCGCGCTGGACATCCTGGTCATCGACTCGGTGGCCGCGCTGGTGCCCCGCGCCGAGATCGAGGGTGAGATGGGCGACAGCCACGTCGGCCTCCAGGCCCGCCTGATGAGCCAGGCGCTGCGCAAGATCACCGGTGCTCTGAACAACTCCGGCACCACGGCGATCTTCATCAACCAGCTGCGCGAGAAGGTCGGCGTCATGTTCGGCTCGCCGGAGACGACCACCGGTGGCAAGGCGCTGAAGTTCTACGCGTCGGTCCGCCTCGACGTCCGCCGCATCGAGACGATGAAGGACGGCGGCGACGCGGTCGGCAACCGGACCCGCGTGAAGGTCGTGAAGAACAAGGTCGCGCCGCCGTTCAAGCAGGCCGAGTTCGACATCCTCTACGGCCAGGGCATCAGCCGCGAGGGCTCGCTCATCGACATGGGCGTCGAGCAGTCGATCGTGCGCAAGTCCGGCGCGTGGTACACGTACGAGGGCGACCAGTTGGGCCAGGGCAAGGAGAACGCCCGCCGGTTCCTGCGCGAGAACCCGGACGTGGCCAACGAGATCGAGAAGCGGGTCAAGGAGAAACTCGGCATCGGCGCCAAGCTGGACGCGGATGCCGACGAGGCTCCGGGCCCGGTCGACTTCTGAAGCCGTCGCTGATCCATGGGGAACGATTCCGGCAGCGCCCGTCGCGGCCACTGGGAAACCCGCGACGGGCTCAGCCGCTGGGTCGCCGACGACGAGGCTCCGGACGCAGCCACGCCGACGACCACCGACGGCTCGGCCGACCGCATGGCCAGAGCCCGCCGGGCGTTTGCCGCGGCCGAGCGATCCGGTGGTGGTTCGGCTGCCGACCAGGCTGTCCCTGATCGGGTAGCGCGTGCCCGCCGGGCGTTCCAGGCCGCCGGGCGATCCGGTGATGACGCGGCCGGGTCCGCCGGTGACGACCAGGCGGCTCGTCGCGCTTTCCGTGCTGCCGCGCGCTCCGCGTCCGGGTCGGCCGACGAGGACGATCAGCCCGGGCGGTCGTTCCGGGACGGCGGGTCGTCCGGCCGGCGGCGCGGGCGAGGGCGTTCCGGTGCGCAGGACAAGCCGAAGCCACTGCCGGCCGATCCGTTCGACCATGCCCGCGAGATCTGCCTCAACCTGCTGACCGCGCGGCCCCGCACCCGCATCGAACTGCGCACCCAGCTGCTCAGACGCGGCGTCGATGAGGAGACCGCCGACCGTGTCCTGCGCCGGTTGGACGAGGTCGGGTTGATCGACGACGCCGCGTTCGCCGAGCTGTGGGTGCGGTCGCGGCACACGTACCAGGGCATGGCGCGTCGTGCGCTGTCCGCCGAGCTGCGCCGCAAGGGCGTCGACGACGAGCTGGCCGCCGCGGCCGTGTCCACTCTGGACAGCGAGGCCGAGGAGGACCGGGCCCGCGAGCTGGTCCGCAAACGTATGCGCAGCATGGGTTCTCTGGAGGAGCTGACCAAGATCCGCCGACTGGTCGGCATGCTGGCCCGCAAAGGCTACGCCGAGGGCCTGGCCTACCGCGTGGTCCGCGACGAGCTGCGCGCGACCGGCACGGACGCCGACGCCCTGGACGTGGCGCCGCCGGACTGACGGCGTTCACCCCACCGGGTACCGATTGTCACCCGATGGTGCGGCGAGTGACATATGCCGGTTTGCCCGAACGACGAACACCGTGACACACAGTTCGTCGAGAGGAACCTCAGGTGGACCCGCAGGACGCCCTCAGCCGTCTCACCGAGGCCGGCACCATGGCGTGGATCGAGGACCGATGCCGCCGCCGCGTACCGCAGGTCGACGTGGACGACGTCGTCTCGGACACCGTGCTGCGCGCCTGCCAGAGTCTGCTGCACCGACAGGAGCCGATCCGCACCTTCGACGGGTGGCTCGCCGCCGTGGTGGACAACGCGATCGCCACGTACTGGCGCAGCGCGAAACCGGTGGATCCGGTGTCGGACGTCCCGGAGGGCGACCCGAGCCCACCGGCGGAGCACAGCCTGCTGTTCCGCGATGTGCGGCTGCTCCTGGACCCCGCCGACCGCGAGGTGTTGCCGCTGTACCTCAAACTCAAGGACCGGGAGATCTCCCAACAGGACGTCGCCGCACGACTCGGTTTCGACCGCCGCAACATCTCCCGCAGCCTGTCCCACTGGGAGCGCAGGGTTCGGGACGCCGTCGTCGCCCGCACGTTCCTGCTCAACCCGGGCGGGTGCGACCACCTGCTGCGTGCCCGCCGCCGCCCGCTGTCGCCGGAGCTGCGCGCCGAGATCGTGGATCACGTCCACGGCAGACGGCACGAGCAGTGCACGGCGTGCCGTTCGCGGGTGCCCGCGATGACGAAGATGGCCGTCAAGCTGGCGGTCGGCGTGTCGCTGTTGGCGCCGTCCGGTCGGTACGCCGTGACACCGCGGCTGATGCGAGTGGCGGCGGCCGGTCTGGCGGCGCCCGCGATCGTCCTGGGCATCTCCGCGAGTCACCTGGGTGGCGGTTCGGAGGAGGCGGGCACGTGGCAGCCGCACCAGGCGATGGCGCTGTCGGCGCACACGCCCGTTCCCGTCTCGGCCAGCGGCGCGCTGCCCCGGCAGACGACCACCACCGCTCCGGCCAGCAATGCGCCGTCCCGGCCGACGACCACTGTGCCGACGACCACTGTGCCGACGAGCGATGCGCCGACGACCACCGTGCCGACGACCACCGTGCCGACGACCACGGTTCCGGGACCGCGTGCCACGTTGACGAACCCGCCGATCCCGCACGAGTCGGCGCCTGGCACCGCGTCGACGACCGCGCCGCACGGTTGCCGGCAACACCACGACCGCGCCGATGACGGCCGCACCCACGGGCGGGGACGGGTTGCCGGGAAGGGGAAACAGGCCCCGAGCCCGACCCGTCAGGCCGGGGTGAGCAATGCCGATATCGCGGGCCACGCGTAGGCCATCTGATACTCGACCACCTGGCGCCGGTCCACCTCCGGGTGGCGGTGCCACCACGTGGCGATCTGTTCCGCCGAGCCGGACATGCCGTGGGCCAGTGCTTCGCACATCCGCGGGTCGGCGTCGGGGGCGACGCGTCGGATCTGGCCGGTGATGAACCGCACCGTCTCCGCGCGCAACCGTGCGGCTTCCGCCGCTGCCGGGCCGGCCACTGCCGCGCCGCCGCCGAACAGGATCTCCCAGGCCGGCCGATTCCGCTCCACGTAACGAAAGTAGGCGTCCGTGGCCTCGCGGACCCTGGCCACCGGTGCGGCGTCGCCGGTCAGCGCGGCCGTCAGGTCGCGTAACAGCTCCTCGCGGGCCGAGCGCAACGCGGCCAGGTAGATCGCTTCCTTCGATTCGAAATGCTTGTAGACAACGGGTCTGGTCACGCCCGCGGCCCGTGCGATGTCGACAATTCCGGTCGAGTGGTAGCCGTTGTTGGCGAACAATTCCTGCGCCACCGACAAAATCTGCCGCTGTCGCACGCCGGAGGGGACGCGACCGCGCGGATAGCCGTCCACCGCTCCGGTTGGCATTCCTGTCACGAACATCATTATGGCACGCCGCTTGACGGTTACACCCGTGAAACCTACTCTCTTCCTACGCGCGAGTAACCTTCGCGCCAGGCACCTCAGTGTTGAGGAGGCTTCGTTGCGCATCCGACGACTATTCCTGGTCAGCGCGGCAGTGGCTGGCCTGCTGGCCGGCGTGTTCGCCCCATCAGCGGCAGCCGCCGACTACTACGTGCAACCCAACATCATCGCCGGTGGCCTGGCCGCGGCGACCAATCCGGAACAGTCCCCGCCCGGTACGAACAACTATTCCTGCAAGAGCACCGCACACCCGTATCCCGTGGTGCTCATTCCCGGCACGTTCTCCGTGATGGAGGACGATTTCGGCGCGTTGGCGCCCATTCTGGCCAACAACGGCTACTGCGTGTTCAGCACGAACTACGGCGGCACGCACGGCCAGTTGGTGCAGGCGATCGGTCCCGCCGGGACGTCCGCCGACCAGGTGGCCGCGTTCGTGGCCAAGGTCCGCAGGCTCACCGGTGCCAGCAAGGTCGACCTGGTCGGCCACTCGCAGGGCGGCATGCTCGGCCTGTACTACCTGAAGCTGCTCGGCGGCGCCCAGTACGTGCACAGCTACGTCGGCCTCTCGCCGTCCACGCACGGCACGACCCTGGACGGCCTCACGAACCTGGCCGCGTTCTTCCCCGGCGCCAACGACATCGTCGGTGCCCTGTGCCAGGCGTGCGTCGACCAGGAGCAGGGCTCGGCGTTCCTGGCACCGCTGGACAGCGGCGCCATCGCCCGGCCCGGCGTCAACTACACGATCATCGAGACGCTCAACGAGACCGTCGTGACACCGGTCGGTTCGTCGTTCGTGAACGAGGCCGGCGTGGCGAACAAGTACGTGCAGGGCACGTGCCCGCTGGACCCGGTCGACCACGCCGACCTGGCGTACGACCTGGTCACCGTGCGGATGGTGATGAACGCGCTCGACCCGGCGCACGCCG
>DASZXM010000398.1:0-1942 GCA_035546415.1 Pseudonocardiaceae bacterium | reverse complement strand
CACACCGGGCCGGATCCCTTCGGTGACCCAGACCCGTGCCACCAGGTAGCCGATCGACGTGGCCAGCCGGACCAGATCGTCGGTGCGCACCCCGAGCCGCGCGGCATCCCGGGAGTTCAGCCACAGCGGGTGGGAGTTGGCGATCTCGTTGAGGTACTTCGCGTTGCCCGACCGCGTGTGGATCAGGGTCGGCAGCCGGAACGTCGGCACCAGTACCAGGTCGCCGGCATCCAGATCGATCTCGGACCGGGCGACGTGCGAGCGGATGTAGCCGGGCGTCGCGTACTCCTCCCAGCCCCACTCGGCCATCGCGGTGGAGTAGACCTCCAGCTTGCGCGACGGCGTGAGCCAGCCGGCCGTCGTCGAGCCGTCCTCGTGCCGCACCCCGACCGCTCCCGCCTCACCGATCAGCGGCGGCGTGGAGTCCAGATCGGTGGGCTTGCGCAGCACGCCCTGCTCGTCGGGCTCGGCGCCGTCCAACTCGGCCGGGGTGAGCGGCCGCTCGTCCGCCCGGTACACATCCTTGGCGACCTCGACGACGCCGTAGCGGCGCATGTACCCCAGGGGTGTCAGGTTCTCCTCGGCGGCCTTCTCGGGCAGGCCGGGTACCTGGTTCTCGAAGATCCACCGGTAGTACTCGTCGACGGTGACCTTCTCACCGGGGCGGTACGGTGACTCGAAGTAGCGGCGGATGCCCAGGGAGCCGTCCGGGTCGATACGCCAGGACAGCTCGAACCAGAACTCGTTCTCCTCCCACACCTCGCCCGGGTTAGCGTCCCGGGTGTCCGTGACCGGCTTGCCCATCCGCTCCATGGCGACCCGACGGACCGGTTGCCGGAAGCCCAGCCACTTGCCGGCGTGCGTCTCGTACGAATGGGTGTCGTGCCGCTCGGTGGCATGTCCGGTGGGCAGCACGTAGTCGGCGAACTCGGCGGTCTCCGACCACGTCGGTGTGACCGCGACGTGCAGGCCGACCTGGTCGGTGTCGCGCAGTGCGGACAACCAGCTGAAGCCGTCCGGGTAGGTCCAGATCGGGTTGACCACCCGGGAGAAGTAGACCGACAGCCGGCCCCGGCCCTCGCGCAGGAAGTGCGGCAGCAGAATGGACATCTCATTGCACGCCAGCGGATACTCCGCCGGCCAGATCAGCTCGTTCCACCGCTGATGGGCGGGCGGCATGGACGGGCCGTGCGGGATGAACTTGTCCCATCCGTTCGGGCTGGTGCCGCCGACGGTGCCGATCGAGCCGGTCAGCGCCAACACGAACCACAGTGCCCTGGCCACCTGCCAGCCACCCAGGTTGCCCGCGGCGGCCGAACGCCAGATGTGCGCGGCCAACCGGTGGTCGCAGGCCGCGACCAGCTTGGCGATCTCCTCGATGCGCTCGACCGGCACCTGCGCCTCGGCGGCGGCGAACTCGAAGGTGAACTCGGCGTAGTCCGCCTCCAGCGCGTCCAGGAACGCCTCGAACGTCGGTTCCCGGTCCGGATGCCGCTGCGCGAGGTAGGTCGGCCAGTTCAGCCAGCGCCGCAGGAACGCCTCGTCGATCTGCCTGGTGCGCAGCAGGTAGGCGGCGACGGCCAGCAGGATGGCTGCCTCACTGCCCGGCCACGGCGCCAGCCACACGTCGGCGTGCGACGCCGTGTTGGACATCCGGGGATCGAGCACGACCAGTTTCGCGCCGCCCTGCTTGGCCTCCATGATCCGCTGGGCGTGCGGGTTGAAGTAGTGCCCGGTCTCCAGGTGGCTGGACAGCAGCAGGATCACCTTGGCGTTGGCGTGGTCCGGGGAGGGCCGGTCGTAGCCGCACCACAGCGTCTGGCCCAGCCGCGCACCGGACGAGCACACGTTGGTGTGGCTGTTGTGCCCGTCGACGCCCCACGCCTGGAGGAACCGCTCAGCGAAGCCGTCCTCGCCGGGCCGTCCGACGTGGTACATGATC
>DASZXM010000397.1:0-6811 GCA_035546415.1 Pseudonocardiaceae bacterium | reverse complement strand
CACCCCGAAGGGTGCGCCCCGGCACGTCACGTCGGCGCTGGCCGCGACGCACCTGCTGGAGCGAATCCCGTTGCAGCGCGGCGGAGCCATGTTCATCGCGTCGCCGATGTTCCACGCCACCGGCCTCTCCCAGCTGATCGTCGCGCTCGCGCTCGGCTCGACGGTCGTGGTGCGCCGTCGGTTCGACCCGGAGGCCACGGTCCGGACCATCGCCGAACAGCGCTGCACGGCGCTGATCGTGGTGCCCACGATGCTGCGCCGCATCCTCGACCTGGGCCCGGAGTCGCTGTCCCGGCACGACACCAGCCGGTTGCGGGTGATCCTCACAGCCGGGTCGGTGCTCACGCCGGACGTCAGCAACCGCACGCTCGACGTGTTCGGCGACGTGCTCTACAACCTGTACGGCTCAACGGAGGTCGCGGTCGCGACGGTCGCCACGCCCACCGAGCTGCGGGTGGCCCCCGGCACGGTCGGCAAGCCTCCGCGCGGCTGCGTGATCCGCCTGTACGACGGGAACGGCCGGCGGGTGCGGGGCGTGAACGAGCGTGGCCGGGTGTTCGTCGGCAGCGAACTGGCGTTCGGCGGCTACACCGGCGGCGGCCACAAGGAGATCATCGACGGGCTGCTGTCCAGCGGCGATGTCGGCCACTTCGACGAGCGCGGCCTGCTGTTCGTGGACGGCAGGGACGACGACATGATCGTGTCCGGTGGCGAGAACGTGTTCCCCGTCGAGATCGAGAACCTGTTGGTGGACCGGGCGGACGTGGCCGACGCGGCGGTGATCGGCGTTCCCGACCCGGACTTCGGCCAGCGCCTGCGGGCGTTCGTGGTGCCCTCCGACGGCGCCGAACCGGACGCCGAGGAGCTGCGCGAGCACGTCCGCGCCAACCTGGCCCGCTACAAGGTCCCGCGTGAGATCGTGATCCTGCCCGAGCTACCGCGCAACGCGACCGGCAAGGTGTTGCGCGGCAAGCTCGCCGAGTACGACTGACCCGCCTCAGCGCGTCGCCGCGGGTACGCAGTCCTTGCGTACCACGGCGATCGGGCCGCGGATGCTGCGCAGCAGCGCCTGGCTCACCGACCCGGACAGCAGCCCGGCCGCCACGCCCCGGCCACGGGACCCGACGACCAGCAGCCGGCAGCCCGCCGACCGCGCCGTGAGGATCGGCACCGGTTCACCGATGGTGAAGTCGATGTCGATGTCCACGTGCGGGTAGCGCACGGCCAGTTCCGCCATGGAGTCCGCCGTCTGCCAGCGGTGCCGTTCCTGTTCCTTCGGGTCACGCTCGGCCGAGGGCGGCATGACGTGCACCGCGCGCACACCCACCCGGTGCCGGTCGGCCAGTTCGAACGCGAACGCCAGCGCCGCCGCGGACACCTTCGTGCCGTCGACGCCGACCGCGACGGGCGCGTCGAACGCCACCGACTCCGGGTGCGCACGCACCGCCACCACCGGGCACTTGCTGCGCACCGCGAGCGTGCCGCACACCGAGCCGAACACGAGTTCGGCGAACAGGCCGGAGCCCTCGCTGCCCAGCACGACCATCGTGGCCGTCTCCGCCTGCCGGCACAGCACCCCGACCGGGCTGCCCGGTTCGATGTGGGTGCTGACCTCGACGTCCGGTGCGATGCGGTGCACCGCGTCGGCCGTGTCCGCGACCAGGCGCTCCGGATCGGCCTGCCGGACCGCCAGTTCCATCGCCGGCACGATGCCCGGATCGATCACGGCGGCCGCATAGCGGTCCGTCTCGCCGTGCACCAGCGCCAACGGCACCCCGGCCGCCTGCGCCTCACGCGCGGCCCACTCCACGGCGAGCGCGCTCTGCGCGCCCTCGTCGATCCCGACGACGATCCGGTCAGGCCGCTGCGTGTCCACATTCCACCTCGCTGGCCGGTGGGCGGGTGGCCCACTGGTTGTCAGACATCCACTGTGCCGTGGTCGTGCCGGTGACACCAGGCCGACCCCCGGATCGGCCGGGTGTTTTCTTGCCCTTCCAGGGTAACCGTCCTTTAGGGAATGCCACCGTTACACGTCCTCGAACCAGCGGACTCGGCTGCTGGAAGGATTCATCCCATGATGGGTGGACAGCGGACGGCGCAGGTGGTCACCGAAGTGTGCTCACCCGCCGTCGTGGTGGTCCTGCTGCCCCTGGCCGTGGCGTGGCACGCGACCGGGCACCGGATCGGCTGGACGCTGCTGTGGGGCCTGGTGGTGGCCGTGTTCTCCAGTGCGCTGCCCATGGCCTTCATCATCCGCGGCGCGCGTCGGGGCAGGTGGGACGGGCACCACGTGCGCAACCGTGAGGGCAGGCTGGTACCGCTGCTGCTGTGCCTGGCGTCGACCGCCGCCGGGCTGCTGATCCTGGTGTTGGGCGGTTCACCCAGGGACGTCATCGCGCTGAACGCGGCCATGATCGTCACGCTGGTCGCGTGCACGGCAATCACCCAGTGGTGGAAGATTTCCCTGCATTCGGCTGTCGCGGGTGGTGCTTCGGCGACGCTGGTGCTGATCTACGGGCCGTTGTCGCTGGTCACGGTGCCGATCGTGGCGCTGGTCGCGTGGTCGCGGGTGGTGGTCCGGGACCACACGGTGGCGCAGGTGGTCGCAGGCGCGCTGATCGGGCCGTTGGTCGGCGGTGTGGTGTTCGTGCTGGTCCGCTGAGTTTCCCGGCTGCCCGCCGGTCCGGTGTCCCGCTGTGGCACATCGGCGTGCGGCCGTCGCAGCGCGTAACAGAACGCGTCCCCGTCCGATGCCACGAGTGGACCTTCGGGTGGGCCGCTGGTTCGCGATGCGATGGGGGCGATGGGCGATGAGCACGCTGCGGCGCACCGCGCTGGTGCTCGGGGCGACGGGCGAGCTCGGTGGTGACATCGCGCGGCGCATGGTCGGACTGAGTTCGACGCTGATCGTGCACGGCCACGACGAGGGCGCGCTGGCGGTGCTGTGCGCCGAACTGGCCGGCAGCGACGAACGGTGCCGGGTGGTCGCCGTGCCCGCCGACTTCGCCAGCCTGTCGGCGACCCGGGAGCTGGTGCGGCGGTGCTCGCGGGCCAGCGGCGAGATGGACTTCGTGGTCAACTCCGTCGACCTCCTGCCGCCGCGGACCCGGTCGATCACCGAGGACGGCAACGAGCTGACCTGGCAGGTCAACTACCTCGGTCCGGCGATGGTGGCGTTGGGCCTGTTGCCGTTGCTGCGCAACAGTATGGCCGGCCGGATCGTGCACGTCGTGCGTGACCAGCAGCGGATCGGGGTGCCCAAGGCGACCGAGTTGGGCGGCGGCAGGCGCTACTACCCGGCCTGGTCGTACACCGAGGCGAAGCTGGCGCTGATGATGTTGAGCCAGACGATGGCGGCGAAGCTGCGCGGCACCGGCTGCCGGAGCCTGGCCATCCAACCGGCGGGCGCCGAGGTCGGTGCCGCGCCGGCACCGCTGTCCCGTGGCCTGATGGTGGACGCCGTGCTGTACGCGTGCACGAGCCCGACGGTGCCCAACGGTGCCTACCTGCGCGGCAGGCGGGTGCACCCGCTGCCGCGCGCCGCCGCCGGAGCCGCGGCACAGCAGCGGATGTGGCGGGCGACGTGCCGCACGTTGGGCCTGGACGTCCGGACCGGTTGGCCGATGCGCCCCCCGGACCTGGCCGACCAACCACTGGTGACACGTGAAGTCTAGGAGGCCGCAAGCCCTCGCTTCGTCCGGAGTGGACGCAGCGCTTCCGTTGCGCCAGTAGGCTGGACGACCTTGCCGGCCGGCCTGGCGCCGAACGTCAGCGCGCGATGTCGTCCAGTGCGGCGGCGAACCGCCCGAGTGCGTCGGCGATCCACGGCAGTGTCGTCGGGCGTTCGCTGGCCAGGCCGGCCAGTTTCCGCTTGTCGTCGTCGCCGTAGAGCAGGCTGGTGGCCAGGCGGAAGCGCAGGGCGGCGGGGTCGTCGCCGAACTCGCTACCGGCCAGGACGCCGATACCGTGGCGGTCCAACAGGAAATCGGCCAACTCCGGTCCGGTGCCGGGCAGCCGGTCGCGCAGCGGTCCGAGGTCGGGGTACAGGTAGAAGCCGCCCTCCGGCGCGCGACAGGTCGCTCCCACGTCGACGAGCAGTTCGTGCACGCGGGTCGTGACGGCCGCGTGCAGGCGCCTGCTGGCGTCGATCCGCTCGGTGACGGCGGGCGGTTCGGCCAGGGCCGCCGCGGCGACGTGCTGCATCGGCGTGGCCAGACAGGACCACACCTCGCTGGCGACGCCGACGAGTTCGGGCAGCAGCGCGCCGAGCGGGCCGGCCGGCAGCCGGGTGAAGCCGATGCGATAGCCGCCCAGCGCGAGGTTCTTGCTCAGGCCACTGGTGACGATGGTGCGCTCGGGCAGCAGTTCCGCCGGGCTGCGCATGGCTTTCGGCTCGTGGCACAGGTCCCGGTAGATCTCGTCGGAGACGATCACCAGGCCCTCGCGGTCGGCGACGCGGCACACCTCGGCGAGGACGTCGTGCGCTGCCAGGGTGCCCGTCGGGTTGTCCGGCAGCGTGAGGATGAGGACGCCGGGCCGGGCGCCGTCGGCCCGCGCCCTGGCCAACGCGCCGGGCAGCAGATCGGGATCGGGCACGCCACCGGCCGTCGTCGGGATCGGCACGCCGATCACCCGCTTGCCGACGAGCGCGGCCTGGGCCGCGTAGCTGACCCACGAAGGCACCGGGAGCACGAGGTCGCCGGGCAGGATCGCCAGCAGCGCGTAGAGCAGTGCCTTGCTGCCCGGTGCGAACACGATCCGGTCCGGGTCGGTGGGCAGGCCCCTGCGGTCGAAGTAGCCCGCGGCGGCGGCACGGGCGGCCGGGATGCCCGCCACCGGCCCGTACTCGTTGTGCCCGGAGGCGTCCGCGGCGACGGCGGCGAGTTCTGGTAGTACGGGGAGGCCGGCTTCGCCGAAAGCCAGGTGCAGCACCGGTGTGCCGGCCGCGCGCAGTGCGCGCAGGCGTTCGTTGACGGCCAGGGTCGCGGAGTGGCGGATCGGCACTGGAATCTCCCGCGGATGAAGGTCTTGTTGCATCGAAAACGTATCACGCAACTCGACTTGCGTCACGTCATGCAACTAGAGTTGCGGCACGGCGTCCGTGTCGGGGGCTGGAAGGTGAATCGAGGAGTCATGGCCGTGCCACCGCGCAACTATCCGGAACTGCGGGTCCAACTGCAGGAGAAGATGGCCACGTACGCCGCCGGTCAGCGGCGGATCGCCCGGGTCCTGCTCGCCGACCCGGAGGCCACGGCGTTCCGCAGCATCGGCGAGACGGCCAAGGCCGCCGAGGTGCACGAGTCGTCGCTGGTGCGGTTCGCGACATCGCTGGGCCTGTCCGGATATCCGGCGCTGGTGAAGCTGTGCCGGCAGCAGTTGGCCGAACAGGCACAGCTGGTGCGGCGGTTCGAGCAGGCCGCCGAACTGACCGAGACCGAGGAACTGCTCGGGGCGGTCGTGGAGCACGACCAGCAGAACATCGCCCGCACGTTCGCCCGGCTGGACCAGGCGACCTGGCGGGAGGCGGTCGACCTGCTGACCGACGCGCGGCGGGTGCACGTCATCGGCCTGCGCAAGTGCTTCTCCGTCGCCTATCTGCTGGCCTACCTGCTGCGCATGGTGCGGCCGGAGGTGCGCCAGTTCGCGCCGACCGCCGGCATGATCGGCGACGACCTGCGCGACCTGGGGGAGGGCGACGTGTTCGTCGCGCTGTCCATCCACCGCTACACGGCCGACACCGTACGGGCGATCGCCGAGGCGAAACGCCGCGGCTTGCGCACGATCGCACTCACCGACAACCCGGCGTCACCGCTGGTTCCGCATGCCGACGTGACCTGTTACGTGGAAACCGGTGGCGTGATGGTGCTGCGCTCGCTGTCCGCGTTCGTCTCGCTTGCCCAGGCACTGGCCACCGGCGTGGCCCTGCGCAACGGCACCGGCACCAGGTCCGAACTGCTGTTGGACGAACAACTCCTGGACGCGTTCGACGTCTACTACGACGAGGCCGCGAACTAGTTCGGCGGTGCCTCGTACATCGACTTCACGCGTTCGCACCAGCCGTGGCGGCCGCGGACGCGGATCCGGTCGGTCCAGTCCGTGCCGTCCCAGTAGCGCTGCAACGTGGCCTCGTACAGGTAGATCTCGCCCATCCGGAACGGGTTCGGGTACCAGCCGGCCGTCGTCATCACCGGCACCGTGGTGAACTCGCGGCGCATCCAGGGCATGTCGTCCAGGTAACCGGCGTGCCGCAGCCTGCCGATCACCACGCCGGTCCACGCCGCGATGTCGTGCGCGACGAGCGCAGCGCCCATGCTGCGGGCGGCGAACAGCCGTTCGTAGAAGGCGCGTTCCACGCCCCTGCGGCCGTCGGCGCGGTCGAACGCGAAGAACATCGCGAGCACCCGATTGGCCAGCCGGGTGACCTCGCAGCGCGCGTGGTGCGGCAGACCGGTCGCCCGCACCGGGTCGATGGCCGGGCCGGGCAGCAGGCCGGCGGCCGACATCGCCACGTCGAGGGCGTCCGTCCACGAGCCGCCCATCGTGCGCAGCAGGTTGTCCAGCAGCACCAGGCAGTCCCGTGCGGTCCACGCCGCCAGCGACCTGTCCTGCCGCAGGACGCCGTGCACCACGTCGGACGCCGGCTGTAGGCCCAGCGAACCGGACACCGGGCGGCCGAACAGTTCGGCGGCGGCGATCGGGAGGGCCATGATCTGGTTGACGCACGCGAACGCGACGACCGACTTGCGGAGGTGACCGCCGGCGCGGCGTAAATAGTCGGCGCCGACGGTCGTTCCCGGCGCCGCCCGCGGGA
>DASZXM010000396.1:0-1778 GCA_035546415.1 Pseudonocardiaceae bacterium | reverse complement strand
GTCGTGCTGGCCGTCGGGGTGTTCCTCGCCGTGCGGTTCGGGCCCGCCCGGTGGCGGCAGGCGCTGACCACCACGTTCACCGACATCCGGACCGGGTTGCTGTCCCGGGACACCTGGCCGGCCGTCGTCGGGCTGTCGGTCGTGGTGCTCGTCGGCCACTTCGCGCTGTTCCTGGTCGCCGCCCGCACGGCCGGTGTCACCGCGCCCGCGTCCGAACTGGTCGGCCCGATCGCGTTGACGCTGCTGGCCAGCGGGCTGCCGATCAACATCGGCGGCTGGGGACCCCGGGAGAGCGCGTCGGCGCTGTCATTCGGTGCCGTGGGGCTGGGTGCCACACAGGGGCTCACCGTCGCCGTCGTGTACGGCGTGCTCACGTTCGTCACGACCCTGCCCGGCGCCGTCATCCTGCTGGCCGGCAACGTCGACCGCCCGGCCGGCCGTCAGGTCGAGTTCGAACAGGGTGTCGTCGCCGAGTGCGAACCGGCGTGCGGGAGCGCGTAGCGCCTCACGCATCCGTGTCGTGCCACGGAACCGGAGCCCGGGCACACCGTCGCCGAGGATCAGCGGGGCGACCGTCACGTAGAGGCGGTGCAGCGCACCGGCGGTGAGGAACCGCGACACCGTCACACCGCCGCCTTCGACCAGCACACGCCGCAAGCCACGCTCGGCCAACGCGGCCAGCAGGTGGTCCGGCCGGAAACCGTTGTCGTCACAGGGCAGTCGCACGACGTCCACGTCACCGTCGACGTCGGGTTCGCCGTCCACGCAGCCGACCACCCACAGCGTCGGCGCTGCGCTGTCGGTGAACACCCGCCGCTGTCGCTGCACGCGGCCCCGGTGGTCCAGCACCACCCGCGCCGGGTTGCTGCCCGCGCACGCGCGCACGGTCAGCTGCGGATCGTCCGTGCACACCGTGTCCACGCCGACGACGACCGCGTCGGCCAGCGCCCGCAGGCGGTGCAGGTGCAGGCGGTCCTCCTCGCCGGTGACGTACACGGCGTCGCCGGTACGGGTGGCGATACCGCCGTCCAGGCTCTGTCCGAGTTGCGCGAAGGCGATCCGCGGCCCGGCAAGGCACAGCGGGACGTACAGTTCGGCGAGCAGGTGCGCCTCCGGCGTCGCGTCCTGGCGCCACCGCCACGTGCCGCCGTCGGACACCAGGCCGGCCGCGTCGGCGTCGCGCGCCGTGCGCAGCCGCAGCAGGACGTCCCACGCGGCGTCGGCGTCCCAGGCGGCCGGTTTTCCGGCGGGAGAACCGTTCGACCCGCTCATCCCCGTCTCCCGTCGCAGCTGACGCACTCCGGACGCTCCTCTCCACCGTCCTGTCTACCAAACCCCGGGTACCCGTGGCGGATCGGCGGCGAAACAGCGCTCGTCACGCCTGTTACGGTATACAACTGTCGCGGTTCCCTCCGGTCCGGAACTGATGATCGTCCGCATCTCGCCATTGCACCCCTGCGGCCAATTCGGTGCACGATTCGGCATTCGCGAGTGTCCGATGGTTCGGTTGCTGACGCTGGGGAGACCGGTGCTGCCGACTGGGGTTGTGGCGTCGAACGGGAATTCGGCGGCCACATGCATTTCGCGCGCAATTCCTCGGAGGTGCGTTGTGCCGCTGTCCGCAATGGAGGTGCCGTGCCGGCGCACCATCACGGGAGTTTCCACATCCGTCACGGCGTTCGTCGGCCACACCACCGTGTCCGGCGACATCCCGTCGCCGACCTGGCGTCGCGGGCCGGGCTCACGGAGGCCAGGGTCGCGCTGGACGAACTGGGCCA
>DASZXM010000395.1:0-4976 GCA_035546415.1 Pseudonocardiaceae bacterium | reverse complement strand
CGACACGCTCACCGGCTACGACTCGGTAGACGGGACGCACTGGACCCGGATCGGCTCCGCGCACATCGACCTGCCCTCGACCATCCAAATCGGACTGTTCGCGACGTCGCCGCAGTACACGGTGACGAGCCAGTCGTTCGGCGGTTCCACCGCGCGCGGTGGCCCGTCGGTGGCGACCGGCACGTTCACCGGCGTCGACGTGCAAGGTGGCACCGGCGCGTGGACCGGGACCCAGGTGACCGGTGACGACCGGGGCGGCGCCGGGCCGGACGGTCCGCGCAGCGGCTACCAGGCCACCGCCGACGGCTTCACGGTCACCGGTTCCGGCGACATCGCGCCGGTACCGGCCGGTCTGGGCGCCGGCCACACCGTCGCTGACAGCCTGGTGGGCATCTTCGCCGGCCTGATCGGGGTGATCGTGGTGGCCACGATGTTCGTCACCGCCGAGTACCGGCGCGGCCTGATCCGCACCACGTTCACCGCGAGCCCGCGGCGCGGCCGGGTACTGGCGGCCAAGGCCGTCGTGGCCGGTGGCGTCGGGTTCGGCACCGGACTGCTGTCGGCGGCCGTCGCGGTGCCGGTGATCGCGGCCGTCGTGCGGTCGAAGCGTCTGTACTCCTACCCGTTGTCGCTGGCCACCGACGTCCGCGTCGTGGTCGGTATCGCCGCGGTGCTCGGGGTCGTCGCCGTGCTCGCGGTCGCCGTGGGCACGGTGCTGCGGCGCAGCGCGGGTGCGGTCACCGCCGTGATCGTGGTCATCGTGCTGCCCTACCTGCTGTCCGTCGCGTCACCGCTGCCGGAGTCGGCAGGCGAGTGGCTGCTGCGGGTGACGCCGGCCGCGGCGTTCGCCGTCGAGCAGGTCAGCCCGCCGTACCCGCAGGTCACGTCGATCTACAACGCGGTGGCCGGGTACTTCCCGCTGCCCCCGTGGGGCGGGTTCCTGGTGCTGTGCGGGTACACGGCGGCCCTGCTGGCGCTGGCCACGGCACTGGTGCGCAGGAGGGACGCGTGACCGCGCTGCACGCCGAGTGGACGAAGGTGCGCACGGTGCCGGGCACGGTGTGGCTGCTGGCCGGCGTCGTGGCGCTGACCGTGGCGCTCGGCGGCACGGCGGCCGCGGCGATCACCTGCCCGGCCGCCGGATGCGGTCAGGATCCGGCGCGGATCAGCCTGACCGGCGTCGAGTTCGGCCAGGCCGCCGTGGTGATCCTCGCCGTGCTGGTGGTCAGCGGCGAGTACGGCACCGGCATGATCCGGGTGACGTTCGCCGCGATGCCGCGCAGGCTCGCCGTGCTGGCCGCGAAGGCCACCGTGGTCAGCGGGCTCGTCGCGGCGGCCGGTGCGATCGCCGTGCTGGTGTCCGTCCTGGTCGGCCGGATCATCTTGCCGGGCAACGGTTTCACCGCCGCGCACGGCTACGCGGCACTGTCGCTCGCGGACGGCCCGGTGCTGCGTGCCACGATCGGCTCGGTGCTGTACCTGGTGCTGGTCGGGCTGCTCGGCGTCGGCGTGGCCATGGTCGTGCGGGACGCGGCCGTCGCCATCGGTGTCGTCCTGGCGCTGCTGTACCTGTTCCCGATCATGGGTGTCGTGGGGAGCGCGGAGTGGCACCGGCACGTCCAGCAGATCGGGCCGATGACCGCCGGGATGGCCATCCAGAACACGGTGGACGTCGGCAGCCAGCCGATCGCACCGTGGATCGGATTGGGCGTGCTGGCCGCGTGGGCGTGCGGCGCACTGATCGCCGGTGGGCTGCGGTTCCGGTTCCGGGACGCGTGACGCGGGGGTTGTCCGGTCAGGACGGCACTGCCAGAGTTGGTCGGTCGGAGCAGTGCCGCCGCCGCGAAGAGAGCACTCCATGGCCGAGGAAACGCTCGTCTTTCCGATGGACCGGACGAACCCGCTGGTTCCGCCCGCCGCGTACTTCGAGGCGCTGCAGGGGCCGCCGCGCCGGGTCACGCTGCACAGCGGGGAGCGCGCGTGGCTGGTGTCCCGGTACGACCAGGTGCGGGCGCTGCTCACCGACCGGCGGGTCGGCGCGGATCACTCGCATCCGGACTTTCCGCACCTGATTCCCGTTCCGCACGAACCGGGTTCGCTGTCGATCATGCGGATGGACCCGCCGGAGCACACCCGGCTGCGCCGCATGCTCGCCCAGGAGTTCACCGCCCGCCGGGTCGCCGAGATGCGGCCCGGCGTGCAGCGGACCGTCGACGACCTGCTGGACGCGATGACGCCACCCGCGGACCTGGTGGACGCGTTCACCATGCCGCTGCCGTCGCTGGTGATCTGCCAGCTGCTCGGCGTCCCGTACTCCGACCACGCGTTCTTCCAGGAGCAGAGCAGGCGGATCACCGCGATGGACGGCCCGGAACAGGGTGCGGCGGCAATGGTCGAGCTGGCCGGCTACCTGGAGGAACTCACCGCCAGCAAGGAGCGCACGCCCTCCGACGACCTGCTCGGCCGGTTGGCCACCCGGTTCGTCAACACCGGTGCGCTCAGCCACGAGGAGCTGGTCGCGATGGCGCGGCTGCTGCTCATCGGCGGTCACGAGACCACCGCGAACGCCCTGGGGCTGGCCGTGTTCGCGCTGCTGCGCCAACCCGGCCAGTGGGCCGCCCTGCGCGACGGTCCGGACCTGGTGGCGCCCGCGGCGGAGGAGCTGCTGCGGTACCTGTCGGTGATCCAGGGGCTGGATCGCGTCGCGCTGGCCGACATCGACCTGGACGGCCACCGCATCGCCCGGGGCGACGCGCTGATCATCGGCATCCTGTCACCGAACTTCGACCCGGCCGTCTTCCCGGACGGCGCGACGCTGGACGTGCGCCGGGAGACCCGGCAGCACCTGGCGTTCGGCTACGGCAGTCACCAGTGCATCGGTGCGGCGCTGGCCCGCCTGGAACTGGACGCCGCCCTGTCCACGCTGCTGGCCCGGTTCCCGGACCTGCGCCTGGTCGCCGAACCGGCGGACATCCCGTTCCGCACCGACATGCTCATCTTCGGCCCGTATCAGCTGCCCGTCGTGTGGTGATCGTCCGGTGTGGACGGACGGCGGCGGATCATGTTGATGGCGTCGCCCGTCATCACCGGCTCGTCGCGTTGGTTGAACAGTTCGACGCGGGTGCGCACGATGCCGCGGTCGGGCTTGGACCGCGACGGTCTGGCGTCGGTGACCGTCACCCGGAGCCGTACCGAGTCGCCCGGCCGCAGCGGCGTCGGCCAGCGCAGCTCGTCCATCCCCGGCGACGCGATGCTGGCCACCCGGGAGATGTAGTGGTCGGCGAACAGGCGCATCATCAGCCCGGCCGTGTGCCAGCCGCTGGCGATCAGCCCACCGAACGGGCCGGTCGCCGCGTACTCCCGGTCGACGTGGATCGGCTGCGGGTCGAACCGCGTCGCGAACTCGACGATCTCGTCCTCGGTGACCGTGATGTGGCCGTACTCGTGCGTGCCGCCCAGCACGTAGTCCTCGAACCAGCGGTCGTCCCTCGGCGCGGTGAAGTCGGTGTCGCCGATGCTCTCGGTGGATGCTGCCATACCGCCATGATCGCACCGGGCAGCATGTCGCGCCGGCACGCATTTGCCTTTCCAATCCCCGGGTGATCAATTACGGTTGAGCCCGCCGTATCGGCGAATTCCGGCGTTTCCAGGGGAGTGTGTCGTGGAGCGTGCGTTCCAGGTCGACCTGCGCGGCATCGTCGACCTGCTGAGCCACCACCTGTACGGCAGCCCGCGCGTGTACGTGCGAGAGCTGATGCAGAACGCGGTGGACGCGATCACGACCCGGCGGGCCGTTGATCCGCGGTGTTCCGCGAGCGTCGTGATCGAGACGCCCGCCGTGACCGGTGACGGCACGGTCCGGGTGCACGACACCGGCATCGGCCTGACCGAGACCGAGGTGCACGACCTGCTGGCCACCATCGGCCGCAGCTCCAAGCGCGACGACCTGGGGTTCAACCGGCACGAGTTCCTCGGCCAGTTCGGCATCGGCCTGCTGTCGGCCTTCCTGGTCGCCGACGAGGTCCGGGTGCTCACCCGGTCGGCCACCGGCGCGCCGACCGTGGAGTGGCGGGGCCACGCCGACGGCCGCTACGAGGTGCTGCCCGCCGCCGTGGAGCGCGACGAGCCGGGCACCACCGTCGTCCTGCTGCCCCGGCCGGGCAGCCAGCAGTGGCTGGGCACCGACGTGATCACGGATCTGGCGCGGCTGTTCGGCGGCCTGCTGCCGGTCGACGTCACGGTCGACGGGCGACCGGTGACCGGTGACGGCCCGCCGTGGCACGTGGCCCACCCGACGGCGGCAGACCGGCGCGACGCGCTCACCGCGTACGCCGAGGACGTCTTCGGGTTCACCCCGTTCGCCGTGCTGGACCTCGCCGTGCAGGAGGCCGGGCTGACCGGCGTCGCGTTCGTCCTGCCGCAGGCCGCCAACCCGGCCGCGCGCGCCGGGCACCGTGTCTACCTGAAGCGGATGCTGCTCGCCGAGAGCGTCGACGCGCTCCTGCCGGAGTGGGCGTTCTTCGTGCGTTGCGTCGTCGACGTCGAGGAGCTGCGGCCCACCGCCAGCCGGGAGGCCCTGTACGAGGACGACCTGCTGGACGCGACCCGCGAGGCCCTGGGCAACCGGATCCGCGACTGGTTGGTCGAACTGTCCACCGACGACCCCGGCCGGCTCGCGGAGTTCCTGCGCGTGCACCAGTTGGGCGTGAAGGCGCTGGCCGTGCACGACGACGAGATGCTGCGGCTGGTCGACCGGTGGCTGCCGATGGAGACCAACGTCGGCCAGATCCCGCTGGCCGAGTTCCGCCGCCGGTTCGACGTGGTGCGGTACACGCCGTCGGTGGAGGAGTTCCGGCAGCTGGCCGCCGTCGCGGCCGCCCAGGGCGTCGGGCTGGTCAACGGCGGCTACACCTACCACGGCGAGATCGTCGAACGGCTGCCCGCGCTGGACCCGGCGATCCGCGTGGGCCGGCTGG
>DASZXM010000394.1:0-17475 GCA_035546415.1 Pseudonocardiaceae bacterium | reverse complement strand
GGCCGCTTTGCGGGGACGTGGGTTGGTTTGGCTGGGTGCGTTGCGTGGGGGGGGTATCGCTGGGCGCGTTGGTTTGGCTGGGCGCGTTGGTCTGGCTGGCGCGTGGCGTCACGTGGGTTGGTTCGGCTGGGCGCGTTGCGTGCGGTGGGTTGCGGTTGCGACCGGTTGTTGTCTCCCCCCTCACCCCGATCTGGGAGGGTTCGCGTTCGCGTCACCTTGTCAAGGGCGCTCCTGCGTCGCGTCGCCTGCGGCGATCGGCCTGCGGCCGACCCTTGACAAGGCGGCGCGAACGCTAAGGGCGGCTTGGGATCGGGGTGAGGGGGGAGTCTGGTTGATCAGGTCTGCCGTCTGGTGGTCGTCCTTGGTGTAGCTGGCGCACTCCGGTTGGCATCAACTCGCGTCGGTCGGGTGGCTGGAGGTTGCGCCGCTCTCACCACGCTCCGGTTTGCTTCGGGTGGGCTTTGTCCAGCGGCCGCCGGTTAGAACGTCTGTCTCTACGCTCCGGTTTGCCTCGCCTGGTCTTCGTCCTGCGGGCGCCGCTCAGAACGTCTGTCTCGACGCTCCGGTTCGCTTCCGGTGGGCTTCCTCCTGCGGTGCCGGTTGGCGGTCCCACCACGCTCCGGCCCATCTTGTCCTGGCTTTCTTCTCTTCCATGCGCAAGGGCGGTGCCGAGTCCTCGGCACCGCCCTTGCGCGTTCGCCCGTCCGGTCAGGACACCATTGCCGCTGCCTCGATCGGCCTCGGCCGTAGTGCTACCCACGTGGGAATCAACGTTGCCAGCAAGGTCAGTGCCAGGCCGCCCAGGATGACTCCCAGGTAGATCGACACCGGGCCCACTATCGCTCCCGAGCCGGTCAGGGCTATGCCGAACGGGATCAGGGTGATCACCGCTACCGCGCTGCCCAGGATGATGCCGGCTATCGCGGCCAGGATCGCTTCCACTGTCATCATTCGCACGATCTGGCCCCGGGTCGAGCCGATCAGGCGTTGCAGGGCGAACTCTCGGCGGCGTTCTGCCGTCGCGATGACCAACGTGTTCACCAGTGAGATCACCGTGTAGCCGACGATCGCCGCGACCAGCAGGTAGTTGACCCACTGGGAGGTCTGTTCCTGGGTGGCGAACGCCGCCGACACCGTTGCCTTGTCCGCGACCACCAGGCCCGGGTGGTCGTGGGCCAGGATGTTCAGGGACGCCGTCAGTTTCGCGATCGTCGTGTTCGGGGCCGCCTTGACCAGGATTTCCGGTGTCAGGCCCGTTGTCGTGTGTTGGGCCAGGAGGTCCGCCGGCATCAGGACCGATTCGTAGCCTGCCCGTGCCGTGAACACCGCGACGATCTTCAGTGTGACCACACTGTTGTCGCCCAGGCGCATCTTGACCTCGTCACCGACGTCCCTGCCCGGTTGGACGTACGTGTTGGCGATCGCCATCGTGTTGCCCGTCAGGTCGTTCAGGCTGCCCTTCGTCACCGTGAACGCCGTCGTCTTCGAGATTCCGGCCGCGCTGACACCCTCCAGGGGCACGCTGTCGGCGTACTCGTCGGGGCCGTCCTGCGCGTCCTGCGGGTCCTCGCCCTTCGGTGGCGGGGGCGGCGGTGGGACGTCGAAGAAGCCGGTGCTGGTCAGGAACGGTGACGCCGCTGCCACACCGGGGACCGCGGCCACCTGGTCGGTCACGTTCACCGGCAGGCCACCGGTGGTCGACGTGAGCACCACGTCCGCCCGCAGGCTGCTGGTGTACTCCTGTTGTGCCGCGGCGCCTTGTGCCGTTTGCAGGTACAGCAGCGCCGTTGCCAGGCCCACCGCCAGCATGATCGGCGTGATCGCACCCGCAAGGCGGATCTTGCGCGCCGACGCGTTCAGCATCGCCAGCCTGCCCGCCATACCGGTGAACGACGCCAGT
This sequence comes from Pseudonocardiaceae bacterium, assembly GCA_035546415.1. Lineage (GTDB taxonomy): Bacteria > Actinomycetota > Actinomycetes > Mycobacteriales > Pseudonocardiaceae > DATEPR01. The sequence goes on along the minus strand of DASZXM010000394.1, from coordinate 15,575 downwards.
GGCCACCGCAGTGCCGCCGTCAGCACCCGCGTGATGCCCGGGGCCAGCAGCGCTATGCCGCATGCCCACAGCATCGCCTCCGGTGCCGCCGTCGACGCCGCGACCGGGCCGGACATCACCGTCGCCGTCACGATCGTCAGTGCCAGGCCGCCGCCCAGGCACAGGATCGCGAACAGCGCCCTCGCCCAGCTCAGCCACCTGCGCTGCAGCGACGCCTCCTGCAACGCCTCCGTCGGGCGCACCTTCGTCGCCGAGCGCGCCGCGATCAGTGCCGCACCCAACGCCGTGAGCAGGCCGATGCCGATGCCGCTCACGCCGACCACCCAGCTCTGCTGGTACGCCAACGCACTCGGCACCATGCCGCTGTTCGCGAACTGGCCCAGCAACCAGCGGCCGGCGCTGGAGCTGGGCAGGATGCCCAGCACGGCCGCTGGGATCGCCACGACCAGCGTCTCGCCCAGCACCATCCGGCGCAGTTGGCCCGGTGTGGTGCCGATCGCCCGCAGCAGGGCCATCTCCCGTTGCCGCAGCTGCACCGACAGGCCCAGCGTGCTGGCCACCACGAACACCGCGACCATCACCGCGAGACCGCCGAACACCGCCGACAGTGCCACCAGGTCGTCCGCCTGGCCGCCCGCGTTCGGCAGTTCCGCCTTGCCGCGGTCGTCGCCGGTCAGCACGATCGCCTGGTCGGCCGGGACCGCCGCCGAGACGCGCTGCGCCAGTGTCGACACATCCGTGCCGGGGACCGGGAACACGCCGAGGTTGTCGACCACGCCCTGGCGGCCCAGCAGTGTCGCCGCCTCGTCGTCGGTGACGAACAGCGACGCCTGGCCGTCCGTGTTCGTCACGGCGATTCCCACGACGTGGAACTGGCTGCTGCCGCCCGCCACCGCGAGGTCGACCGTGCTGCCCACGGACACGCCGTCCGCCGCCGCGAGCCGTGCGTCGAACACCACGTCCGTCGGGCCGGCCGGCGCGGTGCCTTTGGTCAGGTGGTACGGCGCGAGTGCCGCCGACGACCAGCCGTGGCCCGCCGCGTCCGGTCCGGCGACCGGTTCGCCACCCTTCAACGGTGTCGCCGGGAACGACACGTCCGGCACCACCCTCGCCACACCCGGCACCGACTGAACCTTCGACACCACGTCCGGAGTCAGCCGCACCCGCTCGGCCAGCGAGTTCTCCCGGTACGTCTGGTTGCCGGTCACCACGACCGGAGCGGCCGCCAGCCGGTGCGGTGGCACCGCGGCCGCGATGCCCGTCTCCATCAGGCCACCGCAGATCATCACGATGGCCGCGCCGAGGAACAGCGCGATGAACGACGCCACGAAGCCGCCTTTGCGGAACCGCAGTGTCTTCAATGCCAGGCGGAACATCACGACGCTCCTCGTCCGGCCCGGTCCGGCTCCGACTCGGCCCACGCACCCAGGTGCGTCATGCGCTCCGCGACCGCGTCCGCGGACGGCGAAAGCAGTTCGCCGACCAACCGGCCGTCGGCCAGGAACACCACCCGGTCGGCGTAGGACGCGGCGACCGGGTCGTGCGTCACCATCACCACCGTCTGGCCGGCCACCCGCACCGAATCCCGCAGCAGCCCCAGGATCTCCCGCGCCGTGCGGGTGTCCAGGGCGCCGGTGGGCTCGTCGCCGAAGATGACCGCGGGCTGGGTGATCAGCGCCCGCGCGATCGCGACGCGCTGCTGCTGGCCACCGGACAGCTCACCGGGGCGGTACTTGCGGCGGGCACCCAGGCCGACGCGCTCGATCACTTCGTTCACCGCCGCCCGCTTCGGCCGCCTGCCCGCCAACCGCAGCGGCAGCGCCACGTTCTCCACGACGGTCAGCGCCGGCATCAGATTGAAGGCCTGGAATACGAAACCGATTCGTTCCCGGCGGAGTCTGGTCAGCGCGCCCTCACCGAGTTCGGTCAGTTCGATGCCATCCAGCACGACGGAACCGGAGGTCGGACGGTCCAGGCCGGCGGCACTGTGCAGCAGCGTGCTCTTGCCCGAACCGGAAGGGCCCATCACCGCGGTGAAACTGCCCCTCCCGAAACCGATGGTGACTCCGTCGAGGGCCACCGTGCCGTTGCGCTGGCTCCCGTACACCTTGCGCACCGAAGTCAGACGCACGACATCCCCGCCGCCTCGATCCGGAGACCTGGTCATTGCCCGCTCCTCACCGGCGCCGGCTCCGTGCCGACGCCTCCCTCTCGCGTGCCCGGATTTAGCATGCCGGGCCACCTTAGTGTCTATATCCACTGCGCAGATCGGATTTGCGGCAACGCCCCGGGCGGGGAGTGGGCCCGGGGCGTCGCCTCGCCACTAACGAACCGGCTCGAACTCGGGCAGCGCCACCGGCCGCCCCTCGGACCTGGCCTGCTGCGCCTTCCGCACACCGCGGGACGGCCACCAGTTGGCCTTGCCCAGCAGCGTCATCAGCGACGGCAGGATCAGGACCCGCACCACGAACGCGTCCAGCAGGATGCCCGCCGCCAGGCCGAAGCCGACCTGCTTGATCTCCAGCAGGCCGCCGAAGATGAAGCCGCAGAACACCGACACCATCACGATCGCGGCGCTGGTCACCACGCCCGCCGAGTTGGTGATGCCCTCGGCGACCGCCTGCCGCGTCGGCACGCCGCGCAGCGCCGCCTCCCGGATCCGGCTGACCACGAACACCTGGTAGTCCATGGAAAGCCCGAACAGGATGACGAACAGGAACAGCGGCACGCGGGACACGATGAACCCGCCCGGCGGCAAATCGAGCAGCCTCGCCGCCCAGTCGGACTGGAACACCAGCGCCAGCAGGCCCAGCGCGGTGCCGGCGGACAGCAGGTTCAGGCCGGCCGAGATCAGGCCGATCGTGAGCGACCGGAACGCGATGCCCATCATCACGAACGTCAGCAGGATCAGGAACGCGAGCACCAGCGGCAGCACGTGGTCCAGGTGCTGGTTGTCGGACACGTTCATCGCCAGCGGACCGCCGACCGCCCACTCGACGCCGTGCACCGCGCCGACCGTGCTCGGACCGATCTTGTGGTCCAGCGTGTCCAGCAACCGCGCGGCCTGCGGTGAGTCGACGGCGTAGGGCGTGCCGAACGTGACCGTGGTGATCCGGCCGTCCTTCGACGTCTTCACCACCGGCGTCGACGTGTCGGCCAGCAGCGGGTCCCGCATGGCCTGCGTCTTCAGCGCGGTCAGCGCGTCGGACACCTGCCGCGGGTTGGCGTTGTCGTCCCGCACGGCCACGAAGAACGGCGTGCCCAGGTTGGGGAACGCCCGCACCATGGCGTTGTACGTCTGGATCGTCTGCACCTGTGGCATCCGGTCGTTGGCCGGCAGGTTCAGCTTCATCCCGAACACCGGCAGCGCGAGACCGACCATGGCCGCACCGGCGACGACGAGCGTGATCACCGGGTGCTTCGTGGCGGGCCGCAGCAGAGCGGGCCACAGCCGCGGCGGGCCCTGCCGGTGGGTCAGCCGGTGCACCAGCGGCACCCGCGGCTTGTCCACGAACCGGCCCAGCTTCGCCAGCAGCGCCGGCAGCACGGTCAGCGAGCCGACCATCGCGATGGCGACCACGATCATCACGCTCACCGCGAGCGACGTGAAGATGACGTCGTGGGCGAAGAACAGCGCCGCGACACACACCAGGACCGCGAAGCCGGACACGATCACCGCCCGGCCGGACGTGGCCGCCGCCAGCTCGACCGCTGCCGTGTGGCTGATCCGGCCGCCCGACCTGGCCCGTTCCTCACGTTCCCGCTTCAGGTAGAAGAGGGAGTAGTCGATGCCGACGGCCATGCCGATCAGCACGATCATCGTGTTGTTCTCGCCGACGCTGGGGAACGCGTGGGTGGACAGCTCGGACAGGCCCATCGCCGCACCCACCGACGTCAGCGCCACCAGCAGCGGCACACCGGCCGCCACGATCGCGCCGAACGCCACCAGCAGGATCAGCAGGGTGATCGGCAGGCTCAGCTGCTCGGCCTTCTGCGTGTCCGCGCCGTCCGCGTTGTCGATCTGCAGGTTCTGCGACGCGTCACCGGTCTCGGCGATCCGCAGCGCCGGGTGCGCGGCCTGGGTCGCGGCCGTCGCGTCCAGCAGCGGCTGGACGTGGTCCTGCGCGTCGGTGCCGCTCTCCTTCATCGTGACGGCCACCAGCAGCGTGCCGCCGTCCTTGGACAGTGTCGGCGGCGCCACCGACTTCACGTCGGCCAGGCCGTGCATCCGCTTGGTCAGGTCGGCCGCCGCGTTGTCCGCGGCCAGCCGGTCCAGCGCGCCGTGACCGGCGCTGATCAGGACGTACTCGACGGTCGGGTCGGCGAGGTTGCCGGCTCCCTGGATGGCCAGGGCGTGTCCCGCCTCGCCGATCTGGAAGTCCGAGTCGACGGCGTTGCGTGTGCCGGACACCGAGCCGATGCCGATGCACACGGCGACGAAGACGATCCACATGATGATCGCGCGCCACGGGTGAGTCGCGCTCCACCGGGCGATGCGTACGGTTACCGATTGGCTGGCCACGGTTTCTTCCCTTCCGGTCGCGGTGCTTGTGTGGTCAGTGGTCCTGGTGTGCCGAGCACCTGCCGGGCGTCGGCGAGTGGGTCTCGGTACGGGCCGAGCAGCGAACGCGCCACCCGGTGGTGCAGTCGGGCCGCCGCGACGAGCAGCGCCGCGGCGAACGGGGCGATGATCAGGAACACCGCGGCCGCGGCCAGCGCCGCCGGCAGTGAGCCGATCCAGATGCCGACACCGCCGTGGCTGGGCCCGGCCGGCAGGTAGCCGATCAGCACGCCGTGGTCGGACGTGCCGTCGTGCCACGAGTTCGGAATCGCCCAGTACCAGCAGGGCAGGGCGATCCCGGCCAGGCACGCCAGCCAGATCACCAGCGCCGTGACGTCCAGCGCCAGCAGCGGTGGGAACAGCAGCGTCAGGTACGCGCAGTCCCGCCAGGTGGCGGGGTCGGCGAGCCTGCCGCGGACCTGGCCGAGCAGTCCGCCGTGCGTGTCCCGGTAGTGCGCGGGGACGGGTTCGGCGAACAGTGCCGCCCGGCGCCGTTCGGTGCGGGCGCAACCGCGGACGATCTCGGTGGCGCCCAGCACCAGCGGCAGACCCAGCCACGTGATGTTCGTGCACGTCGCCGTCACCAGCACGATCACGGTGCCGGCGAACGACGTCGTGCCGAACGGCAGGTAGCTGGCCAGGTAGGCGGTGGCCCGCCAGGGCTGGGGCGACCACAGGCGGCGGACGATCCGCCACCGACCCACCGCCGTCGGCCGGCGCAGCCGGGTCCCGGTGGTCATCCGACGCTCCGCAGCAGGTACTCCAGGCTGGTCACCCGGAGCGTCAGTTCGACCAGTTGGACGTGCATCTCCTGCTGGGCGGTGACCGCCTCCTCGGCGAGTTTGCGGTACGCCGCCATGGCGACCGCGTCCGCCCGGTGCCGCTGCAGCCGGTAGTAGGACACCACGCTCGCGGTGACGCCACCGACGATGATCAGGACGATGGCGATGGGAATGGCCGCGCCGATCACGTCTCCTCCTCCTTGTCGTTCGTCCTGGCTGTCACGTCGGGTAGTGGGTCGGCGCCGAGCGCGGCGCGGACCACGCCCGGCGTCACGGTCAGCTCGAACGGTGCGAGCCGGATGTAGTTGCGGGCTTTGCCGTCCTCGGACAGCTCGGTGTCGGTCGATACCAGACCGGCCTGCTTCAGCCGGTCTATGTGCAGGTAGAGCAGTGGCCGGGACAGTCCGAGCCGGCGGGCGAGGGCACTGACGTGCACCCGGCCGTTGTCCAGTTCGGCGATGATCCGCAGTCGCTGCGGGTGGCCCACCGCGGTGAGCAGGGCCAGCAGTTCCGCACTGTTCACGAGCCCCACCCCCTTACGGTGAGTGACTGTTTCACCTGTAAGAAGAGACTGACAGATGCCCGACGGTGCTGTCAACTGAAACTCGTCAGCTATACCTGTCCGGTCAGCCTGTCGTCAGTGCGTCGTCAGTGGCCCGTCAGAGCCGCTGGTCAACCTGGTTGCCATGACGTCACTGGTCGCGGTGTCCAGCCATCTGCCGGAGACGGTCTCCCTGGAAGACCTGCGGGAACCGCTCGGGCTCAACGATCTCCAGGTGAAGCGGTTCGGCCGGTTGTACGGGCTGGACCGGATCTGCAAGTCGGAGCACGAGTCCGAGGCCGACCTGCTGCTGGCCGCCGCCGGCAAGCTGGACGGCCTGGCCGGTCAGGAGGAGCGCGTGCGCTACGTCGTGCGCGCCAAGGGCCTGCGCACGACGGCCCCCTACCCGGCCAACCCGCTGCAGGACGTGCGCGCGGCGCTCGGCCTGACCAACGCGACGACGTTCGCCGTCGCCGACCACGGCTGCGCCACCGGCCTGCTGGCCGTCGACGTGGTCGCCACCCTCCTGGCGGCCGACGGCGATCCGGACGCCCTCGCGCTGATCCTGGCCGGGGACAAGACGTTCACGCCGTTCTGCCAGTGGGTCGCCGACACCTCCATCATGGGCGAGGGTGTCGCCGCGATCCTGATCGGCGCCGACGGCGACCGCGACCGGCTGCTCGGCTACGCCAGCCGCATCCACGGCCGCGACGACGGCATGATCGACATGACGCCCGAGGTCGCCAAGGAGGCCCGGCGCATCTACCAGGACGCCCTGGCCGAAGTGGTGGACGCGGCGCTGGAACAGGCCGGCATCACCATGGCCGACCTGGACTACGTGTTGCCGCACAACGTGAACCGCGTGTCCTGGACTGTCGCGGCGGACACCCTGGGCATTCCCAAGGACCGCATCTTCCTGGACAACCTCGCGCGGACCGGGCACTGCTTCTGCGCGGACCCGTTCATCAACTACCAGACCGTGACCGAACTCGGCCTGCTGCGGCCGGGGGACAGGTACCTGATGACGTCGGCGGGCCTCGGCCAGACGTTCGCCGCCATGGTCTTCCAGCACTAGGGGGATGACGATGACCGGTTTCACCGCCAGGCTCAAGACGGCCCTGCTCGGCCGGACCGACGTGCCGCTGGTGTTCCTGGGCAACTTCGAGGTGGAACAGCAGTGGGCACGCGGTGAGCACACCCTGCCCCGCGTGTCGGCGGCAGGCGGCAACGCCGTGGTGAACCACATGGACGAGTTCGCGCTGCTGCTGGCCGGACCGGACGACCACGTGGTCCTCAAGACCCGGCCCGATCCCACCTACCTGGACTACCTGACGGGCCTGGGCATCCAGCTGCCCACCGTGCACGTGGTGGCCCGGCAGGACCCGCAGCTGACCGTCACCGAGGACGCGCTCGCCGATCCGGAGCTGCTGAGCGTGCTGTCCGGCCTGGGCTGGTCGGGTGCGCACCTGACCGCCCACGGCGTGTCCGAGGTGGAGGAGGAGCTGGCCGCGCGCACCGGTGTCGAACTGGCCGCGCCGGACGCCGTGACGTGCAAGGCGGTGAACAGCAAGACCTACAGCCGCCGCGTGGCCGACGAACTGGGACTGCGCCAGCCGGCCGGGTGGGCGTGCGACCGGGTGGCCGACCTGGATGCCGCGTTCGCCGGTGCCGCCGACCTGATCCGGCAGGGCCACCGCGTCGTCGTCAAGGAAGCCTATGGAGTGTCGGGCAAGGGTATCGCCGTGGTGGACAGCGAACGGCGGGCCGACCGGCTGCGGCGGATGATCGAGCAGAAGGCCCGGCAGGCCGGCAGCGAGCGGATCGCGTTCGTCGTCGAGGACTGGGTGGCCAAGCGCGCCGACCTCAACTACCAGTTCACCGTCGCCCGCGACGGGTCGGTGCGGTTCGACTTCGTCAAGGAGGCGATCACCGACAACGGCGTCCACAAGGGACACCGGATGCCGCCGAACCTGACGGAAGGCCAGATCGACCAGCTCCGCGACTGCGCCGCGCTGCTGGGCAAGCAGCTGGCCACCGACGGCTACTACGGCGTCGTCGGCGTGGACGCGCTCGTCGAGCCGGACGGCGGCATCTTCCCGGTGATCGAGATCAACGCGCGCAACAACATGTCCACCTACCAGGTGCCGGCGCAGGAGGTGTTCGTCGGCGACGGCCGGGTCGCGATGGCCCGGCACTACCCGATGCGCCTGACCGCGCCGCTGCCGTTCGCGACGGTCCGCACACATCTGGCCGGCCTGCTGATCGACCGGCCCGGCGGGTCGGGCCTGCTGGTGAACAACTTCGCCACGGTCAACGCCGGTGCCCGGCTGGCGGGAGCCGACGGGTTCGACGGCCGTCTGTACGGCCTGCTGGTCGCCGACACCGTCGCCGAACTGGACGCCCTGGACACCGCGATCACGGCCCGCCTGGAGGGAACACGATGACGGACGAGTACACGGTGGGCGGCATCGGTGTCGAACGGCTCGCGCGCGAGTACGGCACACCGCTGTACGCCTACGACGGCGACGAACTGGCCGGCCGGGTGCGCCGGCTGCTCGGGCTGCTGCACCCCCGGATGGAGATCTTCTTCTCCCTCAAGTCGAACCCGAACATCTCCATCTGCGCGCTGCTGCACGCCAGCGGCGCCCGGGCCGAGGTGTCGTCACTGGCCGAACTGGCCACCGCCCGCCGGGCGGGCGTGCCGCCGAACCGGATCATCTTCCTCGGCCCCGGCAAGACACGCGCCGAACTGGCCGCCTGCCTGGACGTGGGCGTCTACACGATCGTCTGCGAGTCGCTGGGCGAACTGGCCGCCATCGACGAGCTGGCCCGCGCCCGCGGCGTTGTCGCGCCGGTCGCGCTGCGGGTCAACCCGGAGTTCTCGGTGAAGGGCTCCGGCCTGACCATGGGCGGCAAGCCGCGCCAGTTCGGGATGGACGAGGCGCATCTGCTCGCCGAACCCGACCTGGCCACCCGGTACGAGGGCGTCCGGCTGATGGGCGTGCAGGTCTACATGGGCACCCGCATCCTCACCGAGGACGCGATCGTGCAGAACACCGAGCGGATCTTCGAGCTGGCCGAACGGCTGTCCGTCAAACTGGGTTTCGGACTGGACATGGTCGACATCGGCGGCGGCTGGGGCGTCGCGTACTTCGACGGTGAACGCGACCTGGACGTCGACGTCCTCGCCGACCAGCTGAACCCGGTGATCGCCGGGTTCGCCGACCGGCACCCGGAAACCCGGCTGGTGATGGAGCTGGGCCGGTTCCTGACCGCGATGAGCGGCACCTACGTGGTGCGCGTGCAGTACGTGAAGACGTCGATGGGGGAGCGGTTCGCCGTCGCCGACGGCGGCACCAACCACCACATGGCGGCCGTGGGCATCGGCTCGTTCGCCAAGCGGAACTTCCCGATGCGGGTGCTGAACCGGATGTCCGAACCGGCCACCGAGCAGTGGAACGTGACCGGGCCGCTGTGCACGCCCAACGACACGATCGGCAAGAAGGTCGAGCTGCCGCCGGTGCGGCCGGGCGACCTGATCGGCGTGCTGCGCTCCGGCGCCTACGGCCCGAGCGCGTCCCCGGTGCTGTTCCTGTCGCACGGCCACCCCGCCGAGGTGATCGTCCACAACGGAAACGCGCACCTGGTCCGGGAGCGGGACACCACCGACGACCTGCTGCGCCACCAGCACCTCATCGACCTCACGGTTTCTGACCGCACCGCACTATCGGAAGGACTGCCCGCATGACCAGCGAACAGACACTCGCCGCCACGGGGGAGCGGGAGCGGATCGTCTCCGCCATCACGTCGGCCCTCGCCACGGTGCTCGACTACGACCTGCCCGAGCTGACCGAGGACTCGCGGCTGTTCGACCAGCTCGGCCTCGACTCGACCGGTGTGTTCGAGCTGCTGATGCAGCTGGAGGAGGCCCTGGACATCGAGTTCGACACGGACAACCTGGAGATGGGCCACTTCGAGTCGGTGCGGTCGTTGGCCGACTTCGTGGCCGGCGAGACGGGGCAGTAGATGTACCGCACTCCCGCACCCGTCCTGGAGCGCACCGAGGCCCCGTCGTTGTCGATCGCCCGTGTCCTGCACCGGCGGTTCGGCCCCGGCGGGCACCGGCTGGACGACGAGTTCTCCACCCGGCACTTCACCGACCTCACCGCCTCCTACGGGGTCCCGTTCCGGCCGGACATCGCCGCGGCGGCCGCCGGCAACACGTTCACGTCCATGGCCACCGAGCTGATGGCCGAACTGGAGCCGGGCAGCGCGGAACTCGCGCTGGTCGCGCACGCCACGCCGGACGTGGACTGCCGGCTGGCCGCGGCGACGTACCTGTCCGAGGTGCTGCCCGGCGGTCCGCTGGTGTTCGCGATCTCGGAGAGCGGCCGGTGCACGCCGTTCGCGGCGCTGCGTCTGGCCGGCGACTACGCGGCCCGGCACAACTACCAGCGGGTCCTGGTGTTCGCGTTCGACCAGGCCACCCTCCCGTACGAGAAGACGGCGGTGCCGGCGGCGAACGACCCGGTCGGCGACGCCGGTGCCGTGATCCTGCTCGGCCCGCCCGGCGAGGGCGCCGACTACACGGTCCGGCACGTCGCCGGCGTCACCGGCGACGGTGCCGTCGGCGCCGCCGTACGCCGCGAACTGGCGTCGCTGCCCAGGCCGGTGCGCGTACTGGCCGGACCGGGCGTCGAACCGGACCAGGACCTGCCGGCCGGCGTCGGCCCGGTCGAGCGCGTGCCCGCCGGCTACCCGTGCACCGGGTTGCTGGGAGCGTTGGGCGACCACGCCAACGGGACCGCACTGCTCGTCGACCACGACCGGACAACCGGCGACCTGGCGTTGTGCGTGGTGGGCGGCCTGCCGTGACGTCGGGGTGTCATCAAGGCTGCCATGAGGTCGCCTTCCGCAACGGGATGGCGCCCGCACTGACACTGCTGGCCACCGACGTGCTGCCCGGCCTGCTGCCCTGCGGGCCGGGCGGCCATGCCGTCGTTCCCCGGGCGGTCGCGGACGCGGCCGGCAAGGCATGGATCGACGGCGGCACGGCCGAACTCGGTGCACCACGCGAACTGGGCACCGCCGACCTGCCCGGCGGTGCCGTGCTGTTCCTGGCGCACGACACCGGCGGTCGGTTCGCCGTGGACCACGAGCAACGCCACGCGTGGGCGCTCGGCCTGGCGTGGCTGCGCCTGGGCCTGTCCGAGGCGCTGCGCGAGACGTGCGTCCACTACCTGCGCGGCCGCATTGTCGGCACGAGCGTGCTGCTGCAACAGCAGCTGGTGAAGGGCGCGATCGCGGACGCCCTGGCCGAACAGCTGGAGATCCGGGCCGTGCTGATGAGCGGACCGGACGGCGGCATCGACCGCGTCCAGGCCCAGATCACCCGGGCCGACCGCGGGCTCGTCCGGCTGTTGGGGGCCAGCGGCTACCTCACCGGCAGCGCCGGCCAGGTGGCCGACGTGTCCGAGGTGCTGGCCGAGGCGTACCTGCGACCGGAGGAGTGACGTGGACGAGTCAGCCGTGCGCGGCCAGCTGCGCGAGTGGGGCGCGGACTTCCGCCGGCACGCCCTGGAGCTGGACGCCGACCCGGAGACCATCCGGCGGCACTTCGACCTGCCGGTGGTGCGCTATCTGGCCACGATGGGCATCCCGGCCGAGTACGGCAACGACCCGGAACGCATCGGCGGGCAACGCGTGCTGGGCACCACGGCCGCCGAGCGGGTCGTGGTGATGGAGGAGCTGTCCTGTGCCGACGCGGGCATGCTGGTCGCGTCGCCGGGGCCGCTGCTGGCCGGCGTGCTGGTCAGCCTGGTCGCCGACGAGCACCAGAAGCGCTGGTTCTTCGAGCGCATGCTGGAGCGTCCACTGTGGACGTGCTTCGCGCTCACCGAACCGGACAGCGGGTCGGACGCCGGAGCGCTGCGCACCGCCCTGAAGAAGGGCAGGCTCAACGGCACCAAGCGCTACGTCGGCAACGCGTGCCGCGCGCAGCTGGGCGTCGTGTTCGCGCGCGTCAAACCCGGCCCGCTCGGCATCGTGGCCACCCTCGTGGACGCCGAGCACGACACCGGTTTCACCGCGGAGCCGCTGCCGATGCTCGGATTGCGCGGCGCGCGGATCAGCGCCGTGCACCTGGACGACGTCACGGCGCCCGACGAACTGATCCTGGGCCGGCACCTGCCGCCGACCCAGCGCGGCATGTGGGCGTTCATCCGCACGTTCAACCTGCTCCGGCCGGGCGTGGCCGCGATCGCGCTGGGCATGGCCCGCGCCGCCCACGAGTACGTCGTGGCCAACAGCGGTCCGCTGCGCGTCGACGCGCGGGAACGGCTGGACGCGATCCGCGGTCGCATCGACGCCACCCGGCAGCTGGTGCTGCGCGCCGCGTCCGCCGTGGACCGCGACCCCACCGACGGCCACCTGGCATCCGCGGCGAAGGTGCGGGCGTGCCAGCTGGCCGAGGACGTCACCCGGGAGGCGTGCGGCTTCTTCGGCCCCGGCGCGCGGTTGGCGCATCCGTTGCTGGACAAGCTGGCCCGCGACGCCCGCGGCATGGAGTTCATCGAGGGAACCGCGAACATGCAGCGGCTCAACCTGTTCCAGAGCCTGCTCACCGGCAAGCTCGACCGGCACGACCCGTTCCGTGCCGGCGCGGCAACCGTCTGATCAGGTCAGTTCGTGGTCAGCCGAATGTCAGCACGCAGCGACATCATGTTGGAAGACCGTTGCCTCATCGAGGCTTCCTGACGAGGAGGGCGTGGTTCGCCATGTCGAGTGCGACCCCGGAGTTCTCGGTCGTGTCCGGTGCCCAGGTGCACCAGGTGCTGCTGGGGCGGGAAAAACAGATCGTCGAACTGGTCGAGGCCGCCTACCGGCTGCACGGTGCCGGCGACACGGTCAACCCGCCCTCGTACTTCCTGCGCTTCCCGGACCGGCCGGCGTCCCGCATCATCGCGCTGCCCGCCTCGGTCGGCGGGAGCATCGGGGTGGACGGCCTGAAGTGGGTGTCCAGCTTCCCGGCCAACATCGAGACCGGCCTGCCGCGGGCGTCCGCGGTCCTGATCCTCAACGACCGGGAGACCGGCTACCCGTTCGCGTGCCTGGAGGGCTCGATCATCAGCGCCGTCCGCACGGCCGCGTCGGCGGCGCTGGCCGCGGACTGGCTGTCCCGGGACACCGGCCGTCCCACCCGGGTCGGCTTCATCGGCACCGGCCTGATCGCCCGCTACCTGCACACGTACCTGGCCGGCACCGGCTGGACGTTCGACACCGCGGGCGTGCACGACCTGAGTACGCGGCACGCCAACTCGTTCCGCGAGTACCTGGAGGACACCGGCCAGCGCGAGGTCACGGTGTACGACGACGCGGAGGACCTGATCCGCAACAGCGACCTGGTGCTGTTCGCGACCGTGGCCGGCGTGCCGCACGTCGTGGAACCCAAGTGGTTCAAGCACAACCCACTGGTGCTGCACGTCTCGCTGCGCGACCTGTCACCCGAGGTGATCCTGGCGTCCACCAACATCGTGGACGACGTCGACCACTGCCTCAAGGCGAACACGTCGGTGCACCTGGCCGAGCAGTTCACCGGCAACCGGGACTTCCTGTCCGGCACGCTGTTCGACGTGCTGACCGGGGCGGTCCAGTTGGACACCGACCGGCCGCGGGTGTTCTCGCCGTTCGGCCTCGGCGTCCTCGACATCGCCGTCGGCGACTACGTCTTCGACGAGATCCAGCGCGCCGGCGAACTGACCACGGTGGACGGATTCTTCCACGAGCTGGCGCGCTACGGGAAGAAATGACTCGCGGCGGGTCACCGCCGCGGTGGGGAGTCGTGCCTTGTCAGTCATATCCAGGCCGCAGGAATTCAACGTCGGCGACCTCTACGTCGACCTGCGATGGTCGCTGGGCGTGCCCCTGCACCTCAAGTGCGAGGGCTTCAACTTCGCCGGTTCGGTGAAGTTGAAGGCGGCCGCCGAGATCATCGCCAGCGCGGAGCGCAAGGGTGCCATCGGGCCCGGCACGATGCTGGTGGAGAGTTCGTCGGGCAACATGGGTGTCGCACTGAGCCTGGTGGCGGCCGACCGCGGCTACCGGTTCACGTGCGTCACCGACGCACGCTGCACGCTGGCCGCCCGCCAGTTGATGCAGACGCTGGGCAGCGACGTGCACGTCATCACGAAGCCGCATCCCACCGAGGGCCTGCTGGGCGCCCGGCTGCGGCACGTGCGCCGGCTGTGCTCGGACAACGACCGGTACGTGTGGCTCAACCAGTACCACAACCCGGGCAACTGGATGGCGCACTACCGGTCGACCGGGCCGGAGATCCTCGGCGCCTTCCCCCGGATCGAGGTGCTGTTCGTCGGCGCGGGCACCACGGGCACGCTGATGGGTTGTGCCCGCTACCTGCGCGAGGCCAAGCCGTCGGTGCGGATCGTGGCGATCGACGCGGTCGGCTCGGTCACGTTCGGCGGCCCGGCCGGCCAGCGGATGATCCCCGGGCTGGGCACCGGTGTGCGGCCCGCCATCCTGGACGAGTCCTATGTGGATGAAGTGGTGATGGTCCGCGAGGTGGACACCGTGCGGGCCTGCCGGCAGCTGGCCAGGCACGGCTTCCTGTTCGGCGGCTCGACGGGCACAGTGGTCAGCGGCTCGATGGCGTGGCTGAAGGACAACCGGCCGACCGGCGACATCACGGCGGTGGCGATCGCACCCGACCTCGGCGACCGTTACCTGGACACCATCTACACCGACCAGTGGGTCACCGACATCTACGGACCCGACGCCCTCGGCCAGGAAGTCCTGCCCGAGGCCATCTCCTAGGACGTGGCCGTGCCCCTCCAGTGGAACACCCGCCCGCCCGTCGCCCAGGTCGACGGGCGGGTCGCGGTGTCCGCACGGCGGCCGTCTGCAGACCTGAAGACCGCCAGTACCTCCCGATTGGAATCGCGATGACTGCACGAGCTGACCTGACCATCCTCCCGCTGTCCGCGGGCCAGGCGGACATCTGGTTCGACGAGAAGTTCTCCGCGGGCAGCATCGCCTACAACACGGCCGGCTACCTGGACATCCGCGGCCCGCTGGACACCGGGCTGTTCGTCATCGCCGTGCAGCAGCTGATCGACGAGGCGGAGTGCGCCCGGGTCCGGTTCGTCGAGGACGCGGGCGAGCCGCGCCAGGTGATCGAGGAGCTGCCGGCCGTCCCGGTGCTGGAACTGGACCGGCGCTCGGCCGCCGACCCGGAGGCCGACGCGGTCGCGTGGATCGACGCGGACCTGCGCCGGCCGTTTCGCCTGACCGACTTTCCGCTGTTCCGGGTCGCGCTGATCCAGGTCGCCGACGAGCGCTGGTTCCTCTACCTGTGCATGCACCACCTGCTGTGCGACGGCTTCAGCCAGGTCGTCTACTGGCGCAGGCTGACCGAGATCTACACCGCGCTGCTGGCCGGCGACGACCCGACCATCGGCGAACTGCCACCGCTGCGCCAGCTGTTGGACGCCGAGGCCGCCTACACCTCCTCCCCGCACGCCGCCCGTGACCAGGAGTACTGGCAGCGGCACCTGGCCGACCAGCCGGCGCTGGTCAGCCTGTCGGACCGGGAGTTCGCGCCGGCACAGGAGTTCCACCGCCGCCGCACCACGCTCTCGCCCGACACGACCGCCCGGCTGCGCGCCGTCGCGGGCGC
>DASZXM010000393.1:0-4530 GCA_035546415.1 Pseudonocardiaceae bacterium | reverse complement strand
ACCCCGGCGAGTGCCTGCACTGCGGAGTCGACGGCCCGCCGACGCACGTCCGGCCGTTCAGCCGGCGCCCTCGGTGAGGATCTCCGCCAGCAGCGCGGGCTCGATGTTGCCGCCGGACACGACACTCACGACCTTGCCCTTCGGCAGCTGATCGGCGCGGAACAGCGCGGCGGCCGTGGCCACCGCACCGGCCGGTTCGGCGACCAGCCGGGCCCGCCTGGCCAGCAGCCCGACGGCCGCGCGGATCTCCGCCTCGCTGACCGTCAGGATGCCGTCCAGCACGGTCCGCAGGTGTGCGAACGTCAACTCGGACGGTTCGGCGCGCAGACCGTCCGCGATCGTCTTCACCCGCTCGTCCACCGGCCAGTGCACCAGGTGCCCGGCCGCCAGGCTCGCCGCCGCGTCACCGGCCAGCTCCGGTTCCACGCCGAACACGGCGGTCGCCGGCCGCAACGCCTTCACGGCGACACCGATGCCCGACGCCAGCCCGCCGCCGCTCACCGGCACCAGCACCACGTCCGCGTCCGGCAGGTCGGCCATGATCTCCAGGCCGATCGTGCCCTGGCCGGCGATCACCCCCGGGTGGTCGAACGGCGGCACGAGCGTGGCACCGCGCTCGATCGCGAGTTCCTCGGCCGTCCGCTGGCGGTCCTGCAGCGGGACGGTGATCACCTCGGCACCCAACGCCCGGGTCGCGGCCAGCTTCAGTTCGGGTGCTGTGTCGTCGATCACGATCGACGCGGGCACCCCGGCCTGCCGTGCGGCGAACGCGACGGCCTGCGCGTGATTGCCGCTGGAGTACGCCACCACGCCGTGCTCCCGGGCCGACGCGGGCAACTGGGCCAGCACGTTCGCCGCGCCGCGCACCTTGAAGGCCCCGATGGCCTGGAGGTTCTCCGGTTTGAGCAGGAGTTCGCGGCCCTGCAGGGTCGCGGGCACCAGCGGGGTGCGCAGCACCGTGCCCGAGATCCGGCCCGCGGCTTCGACAACGTCCGACTTCGTGACCAGTTCCATACCCACGATCTTGCCCGGTACCCCCCGCTACCTGGACAGAGCCAGTTTCAGTTCGGTGGCCGTGGCCGCCGGATCGGGTGCGTCGGTGATCGCCCGGACCACGACGATCCGGGTGGCACCGGCCGCCCGCACGGCGTCCAGGCGGTCCAGGTCGATGCCGCCGATGGCGAACCACGGCCGGTCCGTGCCCAGGCCGGCGGTGTGCCGGACCAGGTCCAGGCCGGGTGCCGGGCGGCCCGGTTTGGTCGGCGTCGGCCAGCACGGTCCGGTGCAGAAGTAGTCCACGCCCGCCTCGACGGCCGCCGCGTCGGCCTCCGCGGCCGCGTGCGTGGACCGGCCGATGACCACGTCGTCGCCGACGATCCGGCGGGCCACCGACACCGGCAGGTCGTCCTGGCCCAGGTGCAGCACGTCGGCGTCGGCGGCCAGCGCGATGTCCGCGCGGTCGTTCACGGCCAGCAGCGCGCCGTGCCGGGCACAGGCGTCGGCGATCACCTCCAGCGCGGCCAGTTCCTGTTTGGCCTCAAGGGGTTCTCGGCCCTTGTCGCGCAGTTGCACGATGTCGACACCACCGGCCAGCGCCGCGTCGACGAACTCGGCGAGATCGCCACGCTCCCGGCGGGCGTCCGTGCACAGGTACAACCGTGCGTCCGCCAGCCGCTTCCTGATCCGGTCTCCGTCTGTCCGTGGCACGTCGGCCACGCTACCTGCGCTACCGTGGACGGGAGTGGTCCGCACGGGAGTCCGGAGGCACCGGGCTGAGAGGGGGCTTGCCGCCCCGACCGTCGAACCTGATCCGGATCATGCCGGCGCAGGGAGCGTGAGATGAGAGTCGCGGTAGTCGGAGCCGGGGTGATCGGCGCGGGGATCGCCTGGCAGTCGGCCGTCGCCGGGAACCGGGTCACACTCGTGGCTCCCGACACGCGGCCGGGTGCTTCGGTCGTCGCGGGCGGGATGCTCGCGCCCGTCACCGAGGCGTGGCCGGGCGAGGAGGACCTGCTGGAACTGGGCAGCGACTCGCTGCGCAGGTGGCCGGAGTTCGCCGCCCGGCTGACGGCCGATGGCCACGACCCGGGGCTGCGCACCGACGGCACCGTCGTGGCCGCCGTGGACGGCGCCGACCGGGCGGAGCTGGTCACGCTGGCCGAGTTCCTCGGCAAGCTGGACCGGGACGTCGAACTGCTGACCGCGCGGCAGTTGCGGGCACTGGAACCGAGCCTCGGCGCGTCGGTGCGTGCCGGCCTGTCGGTGCCCGGCGACCTGGCCGTAGACAACCGCAGGCTGTTGCGGGCCCTGCTGGCGGCCGGTGCGGCACGCGGTGTGGAACCGGTGAACGCCACGGTCTCCGCGGTCCGGCCGGGCGAGGTGGCCCTGGCACACGGCCCGGTCCTCCCGGCCGACGTCGTGGTGATCGCCGCGGGCGCGTGGAGTGCCGGCCTGCATCCCGCGCTGGAGGGCGTCGTCCGCCCGGTGAAGGGGGAGATCCTGCGGCTGCGCGCACGGCCCGGGTCGCTGCCGCCGCCCACCCGCACGGTCCGCGGCCTGGTCGAGGGCAGGCACGTCTACCTGGTGCCGCGGGACGAGGGCGGCGTCGTGGTGGGCGCGACACAGTACGAGGCCGGGTTCGACCCCGGTGCCCGGGTGGGCGGCGTGCGCGACCTGCTGGCTGACGCCGAGCGGCTGGTCCCCGGCGTCGCCGACTACGTCCTGGAGGAGGCCGGCCACGGCTTCCGGCCGGGCACCCGGGACAACCTGCCGGTGGTGCGGTGGCTGGAGCCGGGCGTGCTGGCGGCGACCGGCCACGGCCGCAACGGCATGCTGCTGCTGCCCGGTGCGCTGGCCGGCGTGGCCGGCCTGCTGGGTGAAGGGAGGCACGGATGAAGGCCGTGGTGAACGGCGAGGAGTGGGAGCTGGCCGAGGGTGCGACGGTCGGCGACGTCGTGCGGCGGCTGGGCGCCCCGGACACGGGCATCGCGGTCGCCTGCCGGGGCGAGGTCGTGCCGCGACCGTCCTGGCAGGACACGCCGGTGCGCGACGGCGACGACATCGAAGTGCTCACCGCGGTCCAGGGAGGCTGACATGAACGACGTGCTCACCATCGCCGGCCGGGAGTTCGGCTCCCGCCTGGTCATGGGGACCGGCGGCGCGACGAATCTGGACATTCTGGAACGGGCCCTCGTCGAGACGGGCACCGAACTGACCACGGTCTCCATGCGCCGGATCGACTCGGCCGGTGGCACCGGCGTGCTGGACCTGCTGCGCCGCTTGAAAATCGAGATCCTGCCCAACACGGCGGGCTGCCGGACGGCGGCGGAGGCGGTGCTCACGGCCCGGCTGGCCAGGGAGGCCCTGGAGACGGACTGGGTGAAACTGGAGGTCGTCGCCGACGACCGGACCCTGCTCCCCGACCCGGTGGAGCTGCTCGACGCGGCCCAGCAGCTGGTGGACGACGGCTTCACGGTCCTGCCGTACACCAACGACGACCCGGTCCTGGCGCTGCGCCTGGAGGAGGCCGGCTGTGCCGCGGTGATGCCGCTGGGGTCGCCGATCGGCACCGGGCTGGGCATCCGCAACCCGCACAACATCGAGCTGATCGTCGCCCGTGCCGGCGTGCCGGTGATCCTGGACGCGGGCATCGGCACGGCCTCCGACGCGTGCCTCGCGATGGAACTGGGCTGTTCGGCTGTGCTGTTGGCCACAGCGGTGACCAGGGCCACCGACCCGGTGCTGATGGCGGCCGCCATGCGCGACGGCGTCCGTGCCGGCCGGGCTGCCCGTCTGGCCGGCCGCGTGCCGCAGCGGTTCTGGGCGCAGGCGTCCAGCCCGCCGAGGTGAAGCCGTAACGTCACCCCCGTATCCATCGGGTTACGCCGGGAGCCGTCATCATGGAACCAGAGGACACCCGCGGACCGGGAAGGACGACGGCGGACGTGACGGCAGTGGAGACCGACGTGGTCGGGCGCGAGGACACGGCCCGGCTGTACCTGGCCGTCGGCCGGCTGTCCCGCCAGCTGCGCCGGATCGGATCCAGCTCGGCGGAACTGGGCCACGGCTCGGTGTCCGCGCTGTTCACCCTGGTGGCGCACAAGTCGATGCGGCTGGGTGACCTGGCGGCCAAGGAGGGCGTGGCACCGCCCACCCTGTCCCGCATCGTCGCGTCACTGGTCGACGGCGGCTACGTGAAGCGCACCCCGGACCCGGGCGACGGCCGGGCGTTCCTGGTGACGCCCACGGAGGAGGGCGAGCGGGTCGTCACCGGCCTGTACACGACCCGCCTGCGAGAACTCCAGCGCCGCCTGGACCGCCTCACCCCGGAACAGACCCGCCTGCTGGTGGCCGCCCTGCCCGCCCTGGAGGTCATCGTCGCCGAGGACGACGGCGGCACCTGAAGCCCACGGCACGCCTCAGACCGGGTCCAGTCCCTCCAGCCGCCAGAACGGCGACACCGGGCCGACGCCGCCGCCCAGCGGGTAGGCGTCGCGGACCGCGTTGGACACGAACCGCTTCCCGAACCGC
>DASZXM010000392.1:0-9748 GCA_035546415.1 Pseudonocardiaceae bacterium | reverse complement strand
GGCCACGTTCCAGCCGCGGGCGGCCGCCACCAGGCCCAGCGGGAAGTCCAGGCCGGCGACGGCCGCCGCCGCCAGCAGCCCGCGGCACGCGGGCGACAACACGGCCAGCCGACCCGCGACGACGTCGAGGACGGACCGCGGCGGCCGCTCCGGGCTCCACGTCCCCTCCGCCATCGCCCGCGCGACCTCCCGCACGAACAGCGGGTTGCCGGCCGTGACCCGGTGCACCTCGTCCGCGCGGGACTCGTCGATACCCATCGCGGCCAACTGTTCGCGGACCTCGCCGACGTCGAAGCCGCGCACCTGGAGCCGCTCGGCGGCGGGCAGCGCGGGCACGCGGTCGTCGCGGCTCGTGACGACCAGCAACAGGGGCGTCGTGCCCAACTGGTCGGCGAGCTGCCGCAGTACCAGCAGGGTCGGCGTGTCGGCGCGGTGGACGTCGTCGAACACCACCAGCAGGCCGGGATCGGCGCCCGCCGCGTCGCGCAGCCGGTCGGTGATGTCCGCGACCAGCCGGAACCGGTCCTCCGGGGACCGCGCGGGCCCGGCGCGCAGGGCCTCGGCGTCGACGCCCAGCGAGCGCAACACCTGCCGCAGCGGCCACAGCGGCGGTGTGCCCTCGGCCTCCGGGCAGCGGCCCCACACCACCGTGCCACCGGACGCCCGCGCCCGGTCGGCGACCGCCTGGGCCAGCCGGGTCTTGCCGATGCCGGGCTCCCCGACGCAGCGCACCAGCCGGCCCCGACCGCCCCGAGCGGCGGCCAGCCGGTCGTCGAACCCGGCCAGCTCACTCCGCCGGCCGACGATGCCCGAGCGCGCCATGGGGACAGCATGCGCCACCACGGCGCACCACACCCGTCGTGATTCCGGGCCCGCGGTTGGGTAATCCGCTGGCGGTCCTGCCCGACGACGGAGGAGGCCGCGGTGCGCCGACACCCGTTGATCCTGTCCGGTTCGGTTGCTGTCACGCTGGTCCTGGCACCAGTCCCGGCGTGGTCCGCCACCCCGGGCGCCGGGCCGGGAACGGCCGGATCGTACGTCCTGACCGCCACGGACACCGGCTCCGACTACGCACCGACATTCACCGGAAACGGCTACCTCGGCGTCCGGGTGCCAGCGGCCGGCCAGGGGTACGCGGCCGGCTCGGTGCCCGCCCAGTCCGAACTGGCCGGCTTCTACGCCCAGCCGGCCGGCCAGGTGCAGCAGCGCGCGAACATCCCCACGTGGTCGACGCTGACGTTCAGCGACGGGGGCCAGGACTTCGGCCTGACCACCGGCACGGTCACCGGCTGGCGGCAGCGCATCGACCTGCACACCGGTGAGATCACCACGACCGCCCGGTGGACCGCACCGAACGGACACGTGACCGACCTGCGGTACGACGTGTTCACCGACCGGGCCCGCAAGCAGGTCGGCGTGGTGCGCCTCGACCTGACCCCGCGCTGGTCCGGCCCGGCGACGGTCACCGACCTGATCGACGGCACCCCGGCCACGATGACCACCGGCGTCGCCCGGGGGCGGGACGGCTGGCGCGACTGGGAGACCGTGCGGACCGTCGGCACCGGTCTGGCCGCCACCCTGGCCAGCCAACTCGGCTTCGGCGGCGACGTGCTGCCGTCCGGGCCGACGGCCGTCGGCGGCGGCCAGACCGTCGGGCAGCGGGTGACGTTCCCGGTCCGGTCCGGCCGGACCTACACCCTGACCAAGTACGTCGGCGTCGCCGGTCCGGGTGACGCGGACGCGCGCGGCCAGGCGTCCGGGGCCGCGGCGCGCGGTTTCGGTGCGCTGCGGGCCGAGAACCGGGCCGCGTGGGCGGCGCTGTGGGCCGACCGCGTCGACGTGCTCGGTGACCCGACCCTGGCCACCGAGGTCAACGCCAGCGAGTTCTACCTGTGGTCCAGCACCCGGGACGGGGTGGACTGGAGCGTGTCACCGGCGGGCCTGTCCTCCAACGGCTACGCCGGGCACGTCTTCTGGGACGCCGAGACCTGGATGTTCCCGACGCTGCTGGCGTTGCACCCGGAACTGGCCGCCGGCATGAACGACTACCGGTACGACCGGCTGGCCGCGGCCGAGAAACACGCCGCGGAAACCGGCTACTCGGGTGCGCGGTACCCGTGGGAGAGCGCGCTGGAGGGCACCGAGCAGATCCCGCCGCCCGTATCGGTGAACAGCGAAGGACTCTACGAGCAGCACATCACGGCGGACGTCGCCCTCGCACAGTGGCAGTACTACCTGGCCACCGGTGACCGGTCCTGGCTGGCGGCCAGGGGCTGGCCGGTGCTGTCCCGCGCGGCCGCGTTCTGGGCCGGCCGCGTCACCCGCGACGCCTCGGGCGCGTACCACATCGCCGACGTGACCGGACCGGACGAGGAGAACCCGGATGTCGACGACGAGGCCTACACGAACGTCGCCGCGGCGGCGACACTGCGCATCGCCACCGACGCCGCCCATGTCCTCGGCGTGACCCCACCGGCGAACTGGTCGGCGATCGCCGCGCACCTAGCACCGCCCTACGACGTGTCACGAGATCTGCACCCGGAGTTCGCCGGGTACCAGGGCCAGATGGTCAAGCAGGCGGACGTCACGATGCTCCAGTACCCGTGGGCGTACCCGATGTCGGCGAGCACCGCGACGAACGACCTGAACTACTACGTGCCCCGGTCCGACCCCGGCGGGCCGTCGATGAGCGACGCCATCAACTCGATCGACACGGCCGCGCTCGGCACGCCGGGCTGCGCCACGTACACGTACACCCAGCGCAGCATCGAGCCGTTCATGCGGGACGTGTTCGACCAGTTCTCCGAGACCCGGACCGGTGGGGCGTTCACGTTCATGACCGGCATCGGCGGATTCCTGCAGGAGTTCCTCTACGGCTACTCGGGGCTGCGGTGGAACGCCGACTCGGTGACGCTCTCACCGACGCTGACCGGCCAGCTGCGCGGTGTGGTGCTGCACGGCCTGGCCTGGCACGGCACCCGGTTCACGGTGGCCGTCGGCACCGACACGACCCGCGTCACCGTCGACTCGGGCCCGGCGCTGCCGCTCCACCTCACCGGCGGGACCCGCACGGTCGCCACCGGCGGCACGATCGTCATCCCGACCCGGCGGCCGGACCGCATCCCCACCGGTGACCTGGTCCGCTGCCAGCCCGCCACGGCGTCGACCGCGCAGCCGGGCGCGGACGCACTGTCCGCGGTGGACGGCAGCCCGGCCACGGGGTGGCAGCCCACGGCGACCGCGGCCACCCTGACCGTGCCGGTCACCGGATCGCCGGTCGCGTCGGCCGTGCTCACGTGGGGCCAGCAGTACCCCGGACCGCCCGGCCCGAACGTCCCACCGCCGCCGGGCCCGGTGACCACGCTGCGCGCCACGGACTACGACGTGGCGGTGTCGACGGACGGCCACACGTGGACCACGGTGGCCCAGGTGCACGGCCGTACCACCGGCACCGTCGACCGGCTGTCGTTCCCGGCCCGGCACGCCCGCTACGTCCGGGTGTCGATCACCGGGGCCACCGCCGGCACGCCACCGATCCTGACCGAGCTGACCGTCACCAGGTGAGCGTCACCTGGGCGGCGCCGTGCCCCGGCCGCAGCTTGAGCACGACGCCGCCGAACGGTCCGGTGGTGAACGTCCAGCCGGTCGGCTGCGCGTTCAATGCCGTGGCCCGCGCCAGATCGTGCCCGTCCGCCGTGACCCGGTTCGGCGCGTGCCGTGCCAGGACGACGACCTGGGTCCGGGCCGGTGCGCCGGTCAGCCGCACGGTCGTGCGGTCGCCCGCGGTCCGGACGGTCAGGTGGCCCGGTTCGGAGCTGACCGGCGTCCCGCCACTGCTGCCCGGGGCGACCAGCCAGCCTGCCATGCCCGGCTTGCCCAGGTCGCTGGTTCCCCAGCCGTTCGGCCAGATCCCGGTGCGCTCGTCGAAGCCGATCGCGCTACCCGCCCGCAGGTACAGCGGGAACTCGGACAGGCCGGTGGACCGGGTGATCGTCCGTCCACCGTGGACGACGGTCCCGTTGAACAGGTCGATCCAGTCACCGGCCGGCAGGTAGACGCTGACGTCGGTGGGCCGGCTCGCTTCGCCGTCGGCCTCCGCCGAGTCGGCCGTGACCGGGGCGGCCAGCAGGTCGGGGCCGACCATGAGTTCGCCGTCGGCGGCCCAGGCACGCTGGTCGTGCGGGTACTGGTAGCCGACGGCGCGCAGGATCGGCACGCCGGTCGCCGTGGACTGCTCGGCGAGCGCGTAGAGGTACGGGAACAGCTCGTAGTGCAGGATCGCGCTGTCGCGGAAGTCGGCGACCGTGCCGGCCGGGTAGAGCCAGGGTGTCGCGTTCAGCCCGGCACCACCGACCTCGAACACGGGGCTGATCGAACTGAACTGCGCCCAGCGGGTGAACAGGGTCGGGGTCGGGCTGTCCGCGGCGGTCGCGGGTGACTTCGGGTCGATGCCGCCGGTGTCCGAACCCCACGCCGGTCCGCCGGACAGCGACTCGCTGATGCCGTAGTCCAACATGGCGCGCAGGCCCGCGAAGGTCTGGTACGTGTCACTGCCCCACATGCCGTGCGTATCGTGCGCCGTCCACGGCGTTCCGGCGCGCACCAGGGTCTCGAAGTCGTTGCCGTGCACGGCACGCAGGGCCTCGGTGATGGCCGACTGGTACTCGTCCGGGTACCGCAGGTACTGGCCCGCTCCCGAGCCGCCGGCCAGGGTGGCGGTCTGCAGCCGGTACTCCTCGGAGCGGTCCTCCTTGGTCATGTCGACGCCCATGCTCACCAGCTTCGTGAGCTGTTCGACGTAGTACCGGCGGGCGGCGGGGTTGCTGAAGTCGATGTAGTTCGTGCCGGGGATGAGCCAGCCGTTCTTGCTCCACACGTCGTTGATGCCCGCGCACGAGCCGCCACCCTGCGCCGCGGTGGGCGTGGACGCCTGGGAACCGACCCACAGCCCGAACTTCACCCCGTCGGCGTGGATCTGGTCGATCATCGCCTGGGGGTCGGGGAAGAACGACGGGTCGAACCGCAGGCTGTTGGTGCAGGCGCTGCCGTTGATGCGTGCCGTGTTGCCGGCCGGCTGCTGTTCCCACGGGTTGTCCACGAAGATCGTGCTCAGCGGGATGCCCAGCTGCCGGAATTCGTCCACATCGGACAACACCTGGGCCTGGTTCGCGCTGACGTCACGCCATTTCGTCAGGCCGAACTCGGTCGGCGGCGGCAGGCCGGGCAGGCCGACGGTCCGGTAGTAGCCGGTGGTGACCTGCTGCGGTGAACCGGCGTACACGTCGTAGGCGAGTCGGTCGTCCCACAGGCAGATCTGCACGCGGTCGGGCTGGGCGTCCGTGGCGACCGGGCAGGCCAGCGGGGTCGCGTCGCCGCGCGGCACCGACGGCGTCCGGCCGCAGTTCGGCCCGTCGGCGACCTGGGTGGCGCCGGGGAACGCGAACCGGCCGATGTGGTCGGTGTCGACGTAGACGCCGTAACCGCCGGAACTCAGGTAGAACGGCGTGGCGCTCTGCTCCTGGTTCTGGCAGTTGTCGCCCGCCTCGTTGCCCTCCTTGCCCGGGCTCCAGCCGCGCACGTGTCCGCGCAGGTCGACCGACGCCGCCGAACTGCCGCCGAGATAGTGCTCGTCCGGTCCGGCGGTCAATGCCTCGAACACGGCGGTGACCCCCGTTGCCGGGGTGAACGACCAGTCCACGTGCAGGCCCTCGGGTGTGTGGGTGACGGTGACGGTCGCGGTGCGGTCGGGCTCGTCCGTGGCAACGGTGTAGGCCGTCCCCGCGGGTACCGGCCGGCTGGCGACGAGGTCGGTCAGGCGGTGGTAGGCGGCTCCGACGTCACTGGAGTCCGATCCGCCGACCCGGTAGCCGAGCGAGCCGCCGGGACCGGTGGGGCCGCCGGCCGCCTCGCCGGTGAGCGCGTGGCCGCCGTCGGTGTAGGTGAGCTGGAACGGTGCCGGATCGACGTGCCAGCCCAGCCCGGGCGCGCCCGAAGCGCTTGGTGCCGGCACCGCGGCCACGCCGAACGTGAGGAGCGTCGCCGCCACCAGGCTGATCGAGCGCATCGTCCGTCCCCTCCCAACTGCCACCAGGTGGCATATGAAATCTGATATATGATCCCTGCCGGTTCGTGATCGAGTCAACCGTTTCGCTGAAACGTCTCAACCCCGTGGTGGGAAAACGGGGGCGAACGTCGGTGATCAGTAGCATGCTGACCGGCATGACCGAACCGAACCCGAAGGCGGAGCTGCGCCTATACCTGGACCGCGCCCGCGACGCGTTGCTGTGGAAGCTCGACGGACTGTCCGAGTACGACGTCCGTCGCCCGTTGGTGCCGACCGGCACCAACCTGCTCGGGCTCGTCAAACACGTCGCCGGTACCGCCGCGGGGTACTTCGGTGACTGCTTCGGCCGGCCGTTCGACGAGCAGTTGCCCTGGATGGACGAGGACAGCGAACCGAACGCGGACATGTGGGCCACGGCCGAGGAGTCACGGCAGCAGATCGTCGACCTGTACGGCCGTGCCTGGGCACACGCCGACGTCACACTCGACGCGCTGCCGCTGGACGCCACCGGCGAGGTCCCGTGGTGGCCGGCGGAACGGCGGCACCCGACCCTGCACCGGATCCTGGTCCACATGATCGCCGAAACCGAACGGCACGCCGGCCACGCCGACATCGTCCGCGAACTCATCGACGGATCGGTGGGCCTGCGGGCCGCGACGTCGAACCTGCCCGACGCCGACGCCGCCTGGTGGTCCGCCTACCGGGACCGCGTCGAGCAGGCCGCGGCAACCGCCGCGGCGCACTGACATTCTCGGCATCGACGACACCACGGAGGCTGGACATGGCGTGCCGCATCAGCGAACTGGTCATCGACGCCCGCGACCCGGAACGCCTGGCCGCGTTCTGGTGCGACGTGCTCGGTTACGTCGAACTCGAGCGGGACGAGGGCGCCATCGAGATCGGGCCACCCGGCGTCGGTTTCGGCGGACCACAGCCGACGATCGTGCTGAGCCCGAGCACCGAACCGAAGACCGGGAAGCTGCCACTGCACCTGGACGTCAACCCCACGGACCGGGACCAGGACGCCGAACTGGCCCGACTGCTCGCCGCCGGCGCGGTGATCGCCGACATCGGCCAGACGGGCGAGGAGAACTGGCACGTCCTCAGCGATCCCGAGGGAAACGAGTTCTGCCTGCTACGCCGCAGGCTCCCCGAGGTGTGACGCGGCTGTCCGCCGCGCGCATCGAAACCGCGCCTACGGGGTACAGGCAGCCCATGCGACCTGCCGGAGACATGGACATCGACGCGGTGCTGTCCGCGATGGACCACCCGGTCGTCGTGGCGACCACGGCCGACCGCGACACCGGGGAACGGGCCGGATGCCTGGTCGGGTTCCTGACCCAGTCCAGCGTCGACCCGGTGCGGTTCGTCGTCTGCCTGTCGGTGCGCAACCACACCTACCGGGTCGCGCAGCGCGCCGACACGCTTGCGGTCCACCTGCTCGGCGCCGGCCGCCGTGATCTGGCGGAACTGTTCGCCAGCACCACCGGGGACGAGATCGACAAGTTCGCCCGCTGTGCCTGGGCACCCGGCCCGGGCGGCGTCCCGCTGCTCACCGACGCGTCGCGTTGGTTCACCGGCACGATCGAGGACCGCCACCCGCTCGGCGACCACACGGGTTTCCTCGTTGCCCCAACGGATGCGGGCGTCAACGACGACGAACCGCCCCTGATGTTCTCCGCGGTGGAGCACCTGAAGCCGGGCCACCCGGCCTGAGCAGTCGCCATCGGCGCGTCGATCAGCCGAGGACGAACGGCCACGCGGCAGCCAGGTCGCCCAGGGCGTTCCGCTCCGCGTCCGTCGGCGCACGCCGCCCGGTGCCGACGAGCAGGACGTCCCGGTCCGTCCACGAGCCGGGGAACGCCGTCCCGGCGATCGTCTCCAGCATCGCGCGGCACCGCGCCAGGCTCTCCGCGGGCGGTTCCGGCGCGCCCGGGACGTGGGCGATCAGGTCGAGGTGATGCAGGGTCCACTCCAGCACGTACGCACCGCGGTAGTCGGCCACGGTGAGCACCTCGTCCCGGGTGCCGACCCGGGCGTCGGGATCGGCGAGCGCCGCCGCGCGTCCGGCGGCGGAACCGATGTCGTCCAGGTGGAAGCGCAGCAGCCACGGCTCCTGGTACGCGGCGGCGAGGCGGACGGTCAGCGCGTCGAGCGGGTCGTCGCCCGTCGACGGGGTTCGGCGGACGTTCCAGTAGGTCACGGCATCCCGGGTCGGCTCCCCGTCGACCGGTGTCGCCAGGGTGATGAGCACGTCCTGCGCGTCGATGACCAGGTGGCACACCAGGTCACGCACGAGCCAGCCGGCACAGCCGGACGGCCGCGCGAAGTCGTCGTCGGCCAGGCCCGCGACCGTCGACCGCAACGCCGTCCACGAGTGGGAGAAAAGATCCACAACTCCAACCTAGCAACGCGTTGCGCCGTTGGTCGTCCCCCGGCCGAGCTACCGGGAATGTCTCGTCCAGGGGGATGAGCCGCGACCGTCCGCCTGTCTACTCTCATGGTCCGTCGAGACGGGGAGACACGGGGATCGCCGTGGGGATCAGCCAGGAGGACCAGGTCATGGGGGAAGCGGATGCCACTACGGGAGTGTCGGTGGCGCGGCGGCGGTTGCGGCGGTTCCGGGTGCCGGTACTCGTCGTCGTGCTGTTCGCGGTGCTCGTGGCGACGCGTGAGCTGAACGTGCTCGCCGACCACATGGCCGTCATCGGCCTCGTCGTCGGAATCGCCACCGCCGCGGGCGCGATCCTGTTCTACGTCTGGCTTTCCCGGACCGTCGAGCTGCGGCCGAACGTACCGGAGCTGGGCGCTGACGGGCGCTGGTCGGGATTGGCGTGCGGAGCCGCGATCGGGGCCACCATGTTCACCGTGACCATGGCGCTGATCGCCGTGTTCGGCGGTTTCGCATCGCTGTCCCGGGGGTCGGTCGGCGGCTGCCTGATCAGCTTCGGCGCGTTCGCCAGCGTCGCCGTCAACGAGGAGCTGCTGTTCCGCGGTGTCGTGTTCCGCATCCTGGAGGAACGCGCCGGGACCGTGGTCGCACTGGTGGGGTCGTCGTTGGTGTTCGGGTTGGTGCACCTGGTCAACGGTGGTGCCACGGTGGCGGGCGCGCTCGCCGTCTCGTTGCAGGGCGGCATGCTGACCGCGTCGGCGTACGCCGCGACACGGTCGCTGTGGCTGCCGATCGGTTTCCACTTCGCCTGGGACTTCGTGGAAAGCGGCATCTTCAGCGCCGCGGACTCCGGCACCAGCTCCGACGGTTTGCTGCGCAGCACCCTGTCCGGTCCGACGATCCTGACCGGGGGCGGCTTCGGTCCGGAGGCCAGCGTCGTCGCCCTGGTGGTGTGCCTGGTGCCGACCGTGCTGCTGCTGCGCAGCGCCGCGCGCAACGGCCTGCTGCGTCCCCGGCCGTGGGCGGTTCAGTCGCCGGTCAGTCCCGTGCGGTAGGCGAGCACGACGGCGTGGACGCGGTCGCGCAGGTTCAGCCTGGTCAGGATGCGGGAGACGTACGTCTTCACCGTTTCGAAGCCGATACCCAGTTCGTCGGCGATCTCCGCATTGGACAGGCCCCGCGCCATCAGGCGCAGGACGTCGCGTTCCCGGGCGGTCAGCGCGGCCAACGGGTCGGCGTGGCGCGCCCCGGCCGGCCGGATCCGGTCGGCGAAGCGGCCGATCAGGGCGCGG
>DASZXM010000391.1:0-2983 GCA_035546415.1 Pseudonocardiaceae bacterium | reverse complement strand
AACACCGGGGCGCTGATCGACGCGGCCCCGTGGTCGCGTTCCTCGAAGCTGGCCGCGTAGCCGACGCGCCGGACCTGGTCGATCTGCTCGGTGAGCACGTCGATGTCCACGACCGTGCTGGGCGTGAACCGCGCCAGGCCGTGGCTGACCGCGTCCTTGCGGGCCATCGGGTCCCACGCCAGGAACACCTTGCCGGCCGAGCCCGCGTGCAGCGGCATCACCATGCCGACCACGAACAGCCGCACCACCGGGTGCCGTGACTCGGCCAGTGCGATGACCGTGCGGAACGCGCCGTCCCGCACGTAGAGGCACGCCGTCTCACCGGTCCGGTCCCGCAGGGCGGTCAGCACCGGGCGGGTCAACCGCACCATGTCCAGGCCGTACGTCCCCGGCGCCGCCCACCGCACCAGGCCCAGGCCGATCCGGTAATGATCCTCGTCGCGGTCCAGGAAACCCTCCCGGACCAGGTTCTGCACCAGCCGCTGGCACGTGCTCGACGGCAGTCCCGTGGCCCGGATGATCTGCTGCAACGTCAGTTCCGGCCGTTCGATGGTGAACGAGTCGAGGATCTGCTTGATCTTGCGCAACACCAGCACGGGCGCCGCGGCTCCGGCGCTGTCCGTGGTCACCCCCGTGATCCTAGTGGCCTGCCCCTCATTCCTTGACCTCATCGCATCACCGCCCGCATGATGGGTTGTAGACCTACGATACGGGTTGGAGATGGTGATGGCGACCTTCGGACCGCTGGCCGGTGTCCGGGTCCTGGAGTTGGGCAACTTCATCGCGGCGCCCACCGCGGGCCGGCTGCTCGCCGAGTTCGGCGCCGATGTCGTCAAGGTCGAACGGCCGGGCACCGGTGACGAACTGCGCCGCTGGCGCCTGCACGGCGGTGACACGTCCCTGCTGTTCCGGACGCTGGCCAGAAACAAACGGTCGGTCACGCTGGACCTGCGCCGACCGGCCGGCCGGGACATCGCGCTGCGACTCGTCGAGCAGGCCGATGTCGTGCTGGAGAACTTCCGCCCCGGCACGCTGGAGAAGTGGGGGCTTGGCCCGGACGTCCTGCACCGGGTCAATCCGGAACTCGTGCTCGTCCGCATCTCCGGCTACGGGCAGACCGGCCCGTACCGCGACCGGCCCGGCTTCGGCGGGGTGGCCGAGGCGGTCGGCGGACTGCGGGCGCTCACCGGGTATCCCGACCAGCCACCGGTCCGGGTCGGCATCAGCCTCGCCGACTCCGTCGCCGGGCTCTACGCCGTAATCGGCGCGCTGCTGGGCCTGCTGCGCGGGACCGGCGAGACCGTGGACGTCGCCCTCTACGAGGCCGTGCACTCGCTGATGGAGAGCCTGGTGCCGGACTTCGACGCGTTCGGCGTGGTCCGCGGGCCGTCCGGCGCCGGGCTGCCCGGTGTCGCACCGTCCAACACGTACCGGTGCGCCGACGGCGGGTACGTCGTGATCAGCGGCAACGGCGACGGCATCTTCCGCCGTCTGATGGCCGTCGTCGGCCGGCCCGACCTGGCCGACGATCCGCGGCTGGCCGACAACGCCGGCCGTGTCGAGCACGTCGACGAGCTGGACGCGGCGATCGGGGCGTGGACCGCCGAGCACCCGATGGCGGAGGTCGAGGCCGCGCTGGCCGCCGCGAGTGTCCCGAGTGGACCGATCCTGACCGTCGAGGACATCGTCAAGGACCCGCACTACGCGGCGCGCGGCATGCACGAGCGGCACCGGGTCCGGATCGACGGCGAGCACACCGAGGACGTGCTGTTTCCCGGTGTGGTGCCGAAACTGGCCGCGCACCCGGGCCGCACCACGTGGCTGGGCCCGGAACTGGGCGCGCACACCGACGAGGTGCTGGCCGGGATCGGCGTGGACGACGCGGCCCGCGCGGCGCTGCGGGCGGAAGGAGTGATCTGAGTGGCCGAGGTGCTGATCACCGAGGTGGTGCTGCGGGACGGCCTGCAGGACGAGGACGTCGTCGTGCCGACCGAGGAGAAGGTGCGGCTGGCGCGTGGCCTGGTCGATGCCGGGCTGACGGCGCTGGAGGTCGGCTCGTTCGTCAACGAGCACAAGGTGCCGCAGATGGCCGACACCGACACCGTGCTGCGGACGCTGGCCGGCACACCGGCCACCGTGCACACGCTGGTGTTCAACGAGCGCGGCGCCAGGCGTGCCGTCGCCGCCGGTGCCCGCAGCGTGCGGCTGGTGGTGTCGGCCAGCGACGGCCACAGCCGGGCGAACGCCGGCGTGGACACGGCGGCCGCGCTGGACCGGCTGGCCGGGAGCGTGTCCGTGCTGGCCGACGCGGACGTCGCCGTCGAGGCGTGCATCGCGACGGCGTTCGTGTGCCCGTTCGACGGTGTGACGCCGCCGGAGCGGGTCGTCGGCGTGGCCGACCGGCTGGTCCGGCTCGGCGTGCGGGTGCTGCACCTGGCGGACACGATCGGTGCCGCGAGTCCGGGGCACGTGGCGGCCACGCTGACGGCCGTGCGGGAGCGGCATCCGGACGTCCCGGTCGGCCTGCACCTGCACAACACGTACGGCATGGCGCTGGCCAGCGCGTACCGGGCGCTGCAACTGGGGGTGCGCCGGTTCGACGCGGCACTGGGCGGCATCGGCGGCTGCCCGTTCGCGCCGGGCGCCGCGGGTAACGTGGCAACCGACGACCTGGTCAACCTGTGCCACCAGGAGGGCTTCGACACCGGGATCGACGGGGCGAAGCTCGCGGCGCTGCGCGACGACGTCGCGGCGGCGGTCGGGCACCGCCTCGACTCCGCGCTGGCGAGCGTGCCGGCCGTGCCAGCGGCGCCGCGCACGGCGGCGTACTGACGGTCCGGGCGGCACGACGACAGAGTTTCAGTCCACTGTGGACTGATGTCAGCCGAACCTGCGGGCGTCCACCGCCACACCGAAATCGCTGGGCACGGCCGCCCACGGGCGCGGGCCGGTGCGGTCGGTGTGGTGGACGGCGCCGACGTTG
>DASZXM010000390.1:0-2184 GCA_035546415.1 Pseudonocardiaceae bacterium | reverse complement strand
CAGGCCCGCGGCGGCGGCCTGCTTGGCCTGTGCGACAGTGGCATCCACGTAGTTGGTCACGTCGGGCGGCGCGGACAGAGCGACCCCAAGCGGCACACCGAATGTCATGGCCACTCCAACATTGTTCCGCCGTCGTTGATTCCCCTGGTCGCGATGCCCGTCACGTGACGGCGGGCGAGGCGTCGGCGTGAAGGGTTCGGGAGAACGTGTCCACGACGTCGTACAGCGGGTGCGCCGACTCGGGCCGGATCGCCAACTGTCCGTTGGTGCGGCCATCGATGTGCTTGTCGAGAACGAACCAGCCGGGCAGGATGTGGTGGGCGCCGAGCGACGACAATACCGGGCGCAGCGCGTAGTCGATGGCCAGGACATGTGCCGGGCTGCCGCCGGTCACCACCGGTAGTACGGTCTTGCCGGCCAGGGCGAACTGGGGCAACAGATCGAGCAAGGCTTTCAACACGCCACTGTAGGCGGCCTTGTACACCGGCGAGGCGACCACGACGCCGTCCGCGGCGGCGACGGCCTCGACCACGTCGGCGATCGCGCGGTCGGCCGGATCGCCCGTCAGCAGCGCCGTGGCCGGCAGATCGCGCACCCGGACCGTGCGCACGGTGTGGCCATGGCGGCGCAGGCGGTCGGCGAGATGTTCGGCGAGGGCCGCGGTGCGTGATGTCGACGACGGACTCCCGGACAGCACGAGAATCGAAGACACGACAACTACCTCCCGATCGGGTCGGACGAACGGTCGTCGACGGTGTGGATCGCCGGCCAGGGCGGGTCCGGGATGTCTCTGCGGAGCACCGGAGCGATCTCCCGCTGGAACAGTTCGAGAGACTCCCGGTGCTGGGTGCCGGTCAGGCCGCTCCCGTCGGCATGGATGTGCAGGACCGTGTGACCGAACTGCTCGTGATAGCGGTGGACCTTGTCGATGATCTGCTCGGGGCTGCCGATCAACGCCGAACTGCGGTCCACGAAGTCCTCGACCGACGTGAAGACCGGTTGCAGACCCATCCGCCGTTGGAAGGCCAGGTTCGCCTCGAAGAGGGGCCGGTAGGTGTCGACCGCGTCCTGGGACTTCGGGGCCGCGTGGTAGCCGGCGGTACCGGCACCGACGACTGCGTCCGCCGGGTCGTGCCCGTGGAACGCCCAGCGTTCCCGGTAGTGCCGGATCAGCGCCGCGTACGGTTCGATCGGGTTGGTCACGTTCGCCGAGAACAGCGGATCACCGTAGCGGGCGGCGAGCTCGACCGAATCCGTGCTGGTCGCACTGCCGTGCCACACCGGATCGGCCGCTGGAGCGGCTCCGGCCACACCTCGGCCTCGACCAGCGACGGGCGGAACCGGCCGGTCCACGTGACCTTGTCCTGTCGCCACAGTTTCCGGAACAGTTCGTAGCCCTCGGCGTTGCGGTCCCACTGGTCGTGCTCGGTGACATGGAAGAGCTGCCGCTGCGCCGAACCGTTGCCCTTGCCGATGATCAACTCCAGTCGGCCGCCCGACAGGTTGTCCAGCGTCGCGTAGTCCTCGTAGGCGCGCACCGGATCGAGCAGGCTGAGCGTCGTCACCGCCGTGAACAACCGGATCCGGGACGTGAGCGCCGCGACATGACTGAGCACGACCGGTGGCGCCGAGGAGATGAACGGCCGCTCGTGCCGTTCGCCGACCCCGAACCCGTCGAAGCCGAGTTCTTCGAACAGCACGGCACTGTCCAGGACCTCCTGGAATCTCTCCCGAGTGGACTGTCGCACACCGGTGAGTGGGTCCGGTGCGTGCACGATCAGGGTGATGCCGAGGAACTTCACGTCGATGCCTCCCGCGTCTCCCTCAGGCCGCTCCGGCTGTCGCCCGATGGGTCAGTGACGGTCGCAGGCCGAGGTGTTCCCGCAGCATCGTGCCGCTGTACGCGGTGCGGTACACGCATGAGGCTTCCCCCGTCGTGATGGACCGTTCAACCATACGTCGCGCCATCCGCGCTGGCGGCGCCGTCCACACCGTGGAATGCGCGGTTCAGGTGTTGACACCCGACCGTTGTGACGGCCCATCATGGCGGCGTGACGCGTTCGAACAATGCACTGGCCCGTGTGTGCCGGCAAGCGGACACTCGAAATAGCTCGGAATTCGACAGAACCGTGTCGGACGCAGATCTTCTTTCCGCACGACTGGTTCCGTTGCGGCGTCCCGGCC
>DASZXM010000389.1:0-3558 GCA_035546415.1 Pseudonocardiaceae bacterium | reverse complement strand
CGCCCCACTTCTTCTCGAGCACGACATTGCGGCCCTTGGGGCCCAGGGTCACCTTGACGGCGTCGGCGAGGGTGTTCATGCCGCGCTCAAGACCACGGCGGGCGTCCTCGTCGAACGCGATCATCTTGGCCATTGCGGTGTGGTCCTCCGATTGGACACCATGGCCAGTGCAACCCCGCGGGTTGACTGCCATGACAGGACACGTGGCTCGGCCAGGCTCGGTGCCCGCGACGGACGACCGGTTCCGGATGCCCGGATGCCGGCCTCACCGTCCCGACCTCAAACGTGGTCGCGGTGCTCCCACGTTGGCACTCGACTGGTCCGAGTGCCAACCCCGTGTTTAGCACTCTCCACGGTCGAGTGCAAGAACACCAGGTCGGCGCGGCAGGTGACGAGTGAGCCGATCATGAACGGCCGCTCACGGACCGGTGTCGCCCGGGAAGTTCGTGGGCAGTTGACCCTGGTTGTCCCCGCTGTCCTGGCCGACCTGCACGTTGGGCAGGGTGTCCGACGTCGTGGCGCCGGCACCGCCGTTCCCGCCACCGCCGCCGTTGTTCCCGGTGAAGGCGATGATCAGCACCACGATCACGACGATGGCCGCGATGCCGACCAGGATCGGCACGCCCCACCGGGACAGCGGGCCACGCTCGGGGGTGAACGCGCTGGCGCCGACCGGCGTCGGCGGACGCAGCCGCACCGGTTCACCGCTGGCCGGCGGCATCCCGCGCGGCATCTGGCCGGGCGGCGGCCCACCCGGATAGCCGGGCGGCAACTGATAGCCCGGCATCGGCGGCCGCTGCCGCATCGGGGGCGGCGGTACCGGGGACGGCGGCGCCGGGGGTCGCTGCTGCACCGGCTGCGGTCCGGAGGGCGGTCCCACCGGGCCCTGTGCCGGCGTCGGGCCGGACGACGGCCCGGTCACCGGCATGGTGACCGGCGCCGAACCGTGCACCATCGGCGCGACACCCGGCCGGGCGACCGTGGCCAGCGCCGACCGAGCGGCGGCGATCAGCGACCGGCAGTCCGGGTAGCGGCCGGCGGGCTCCTTCGCCATGCCCTTGCGGATCACCGAGTCGATCGAGCCGGGCAGCGTGACGATGCCGGTGACCGACGGGGGTTCCCGGGTCAGGTGACCGGCGATGACGACGGGCACGTCGCCCTGGAACGGGGGCCGGCCGGTCAGGCACGCGAACAGCACGCAGGCCAGCGCGTACTCGTCGGTCCGGCCGTCCACCGGCTCACCGCGCAGGTGCTCCGGGGCGGCGTACGTCGGCGAGCCGAGGAAGTCGCCGCTGCGGGTGCGGTGGCCGGTCGCGCCGCGCCGGGTCAGGCCGAAGTCGGCCAGGTAGACGTGCTCGCTGGACGACTCCCGCGTGGTGACCAGCACGTTCGCCGGTTTGACGTCCAGATGCACGAGGCCGCGGTCGTGCAGCATGTCCAGGGCCTCGGCGACCTGCGCCAGCAGCGCGAGCGTGCGGGCCGGGGACAGCGGGCCGTCCTTGATCAGGTTCGCCAGATCGGCGCCGTCCACCAGCCGCATGGCGATGTACAGCAGGCCGTCGACCTCGCCGAAGTCGTACAGAGGGACGACGTTCGCGTGGTCGATGGCCGACGTGTTGCGGGCCTCGTCGACGAACCGCTCGCGGAACTCGGCGTCGCCGGTGAGGTTCTCACCCATCACCTTCAGCGCGACCTTGCGGCCCAGCCGGACGTCCGTGGCGCGGTACATGACGCTCATGCCGCCTCTGCCCAGCACTCCGTCGATCCGGTAATGACCGATACGACGCCCGGTGAGGTCCTCCGACACGCAGCGCAGCCTAACGTTCCTCGCCGGCAACGCGTCGCCGGTTCGGCTGACGTCCGCCGCCCGCCCGCCGGGTCTGGGTGACCAGCTGCCCCGGCCCGGCGAAGTCCAGCACCAGGCCGTCGCCGGTGCGCACCGACTGGGTGGCGGCCGGGTGCACGGCACGCAGCCGGCACTGCACGTTGTCCGGGTAGGCGACGACGTGCGCCGGATGCACGGTGATCAGCTCGCCGGGCGCGAGTGTGACCAGGTCGAGGGCACCGTGGCAGGCCAGCACGACCTGGCCGGAGCCGTCGGCGTGGGCGAGGAAGCCGACATCACCGCCGAAGATCGCCTGGAACCCGGCCCACCCGGCCGCCAACCGGATCGTGCCGGCAGCCGCGAGCCACGCGTACCTGGCCAGGCACCAGCCGGTGATGCCGTCCAGGTCCAGGACGTACAGGTCACCGGGCTGGTGCGGGGCGACGTCCACCCAGCCACCCTCGGGCGGCGCGGTGCAGATCTCGGCGTCCTTCCACGATCTGGCCAGCGGCCGGAACGCCGTCCCGGCGGCCTTGTCGACGCCGACGCCGTAGCTGGTGGCGAGCATCGTGCCGCCTGCGGTCTGCACGCCCTCGCCCGGCGCGAGCAGCAGCCGTGCCACACCGAACGTGGGCGTGTGGCGCGTGCGTACCTGCACCTGCCCGTCCTTCCCCGACCCGTCGTGTCCGCACCTCGTGCCCGGGCAGTGTGGCACGACGGACGATCAGGCCATCAGGTCGAGGTGTGAGGATGTCCGCATGTCCGCGTTGGTGTCAGTGGAGCAGCACAGGGCCCTGGTGGCCGAACTCGTCGGCCGGTCGCCCGTCGTCGACCTGCCCGTTCCCGACTGTCTCGGCCTGGTGTTGGCCAGGGATCTGACGGCGGCGATCTCGCTGCCGCCGTTCGACAACTCGGCGATGGACGGCTACGCCGTGCGCGCCGCCGACCTGGCCGGGGCCGACCGGGACGCCCCGGTCGTGCTGCCCGTCGCACAGGACATCCCGGCCGGCCGGACCGACGTCGTGCCGCTGGAGCCGGGCACGGCGCACCGGATCATGACCGGCGCGCCGGTGCCGCCCGGGGCGGACGCCGTGGTGCAGGTCGAGTTGACCGACGCCGGCACCCGGACGGTCGCGCTGTACGCCGAGGTCGCGCCGGGCACGCACCTGCGGCTGGCCGGCGAGGACGTGGCAGCCGGGAACGTCGTGCTCGCGGCCGACACGCCGCTCGGGCCGGTGCAGCTGGGCCTGGCCGCCGCGGTGGGGTCGCAATCGCTGCCGGTGTACCGCAGGCCCAGGGTGCTGGTGCTGTCCACCGGTTCGGAGCTGGTGGCACCCGGTGAGCCGCTGCTGCCCGGCCAGATCTACGAGTCCAACGGGATCATGCTGTCCGCGGCCGTGCGCGCGGTCGGCGGCGAGGCGGAGCTGCTGCGCTTCGTGCCCGACGACGTCGAGTCGTTCCACGCCGCGCTCGCCGACCGGCTGTCCGGCGCGGACCTGCTGATCACGTCCGGCGGGGTCAGCGCGGGCGCGTACGAGGTGGTGAAGGACGCGCTGACCGGGCAGGGAGTCACCTTCTACAAGGTGGCCATGCAGCCGGGCGGGCCGCAGGGCGCCGGGCGGTACCGGGGCGTGCCGGTCGTCACACTGCCCGGCAACCCGGTGAGCGCGGCCATCTCGTTCGAGATCTTCGTCCGCCCCGCGCTGCTCGCGGCCGGTGGCCACCGCCTGGTC
>DASZXM010000388.1:0-14630 GCA_035546415.1 Pseudonocardiaceae bacterium | reverse complement strand
CGCGAGCACGGCGTGCGGCTGCGCACGACGTCCGTCGGTGACCGTTACGTGTTGGAGGAGCTGCGCTCCGGCGGGTTCTCGCTGGGCGGTGAGCAGTCCGGCCACGTCGTGCTCCCGGCGTTCGCGACCACCGGCGACGGCGTGCTGACCGCGCTGCGCCTGATGGCCACGGTCGCGGCCACCGGGCAGCCGTTGGCCGAACTGGCCGGTGTGATGCGCCGCCTGCCGCAGGTGCTGGTCAACGTACGGGTCGCGGACAAGGCGGCCGTCGCGACGGCGGACACGGTGGCCGACGCGGTCGCCGACGTGGAGCGCCAGCTCGGCGACACCGGTCGCGTGCTGCTCCGCCCGTCCGGCACGGAACAACTCGTTCGGGTGATGGTCGAGGCACCCACGCACGACCTGGCGGAGGCCGCCGCTTCCCGGCTGGCCGGTGTGGTCGCGTCCGTCCACTGAACCGGCGCTCACCTGAGGGAACCGTTCAGAACTGCGCAACGTCCATGTGAATAGCCCGGTTCGGGGGTTATGGTTTCCCGGGGGGTTCACGACGGTTCGCAGGAACGAGGGGTGGGGGCCAGGTGACTAGCGGCGGCTACCAGACGAGCACCGACGACATGGCCGGTGTCGCCAGCAAGGTGAGTGGCGAGGTCGGACCGATCGGTGACGAGGCCGATGCGATCGGCAAGTCCCAGGTCAGCGGCAGCGACGGCGGCCGCGACTTCCAGGACAAGGCCACCGCGTACGCCAACGCCCTGAAGAACAACGTGATCGCGAGCATCAAGGCGTACGGCACGGCGACGACGACGCTGGGCGACAAGCTCACCGACACCTACCAGCAGTACGGCAACACCGAGCAGGCCAACACCAGCACGGTCACCAAGTCTGGAGCAGGCGCATGAGCGACCAGCCCAAGTACCCGCAGTGGTCCCAGCTCAAGCCGGTCCTGGACGACCCGAGCGTCTCCAACGCCGACAAGCAGCGCCTGCTCAACCAGTACGCGGCGGCGGCGGCGTACGGCAGCCCGAACATCTTCGACGGCGGCGAGCAGTTCAACCCGGACTACATCCAGAACTACGACCAGATCCAGCAGTACGCGAAGCAGTACGGCGCGACGGACTCGTTCGACCAGGCCGAGGCGGACAACAGCAACTGGATCGGTTCCATCAAGCAACAACAGCAGGAGCCGGCCAACCTGGCGCTGTACCAGAGCCAGCTGCAGCGCGCGCGGAACGACCAGCAGGTCGGTCAGGCGAACAAGGACCTGACCACCGAGGCCGGCAAGACGGTGGCGCAGGGAGGTTCCGGCGCGAGCACGTCGGACGAGATCCTCGAACCCGGTTCGCGCGGCATGCACTTCTTCGAGTACTTCATCCCGCCGTACAACAAGTGGACCGGTGGCAACCTCGACCTGGCCAAGGACATCGAGGCCGTCTACGACAACCTGCGCGGCATCCAACTGGCGAAGTTCCGCGCCGACGCGACCCAACTGGACACGTCCCACGGCAAGCTGTCCGACATCACGCTGAACCTGTCGACCGACACGAACTCGCTCGGCGGGTTCTGGCAGGGTCCCGCGGCACAGGCCGCGCAGCAGTACTGCGGCACGTTCATCCAGAACGCGAAGACCGTGACGGACGGCACGACAGCGGCCAGCCAGGTCATCGACAACTCGATGAAGGCCATCGAAACCGCTGTGCTGCAACGGGCCCAGGCCGTGCTGAAGATGTATGCCAGCGACATCGGCGGTTTCTCGCCGGACGACATCAACAAGATCATCGACGCGGCGAAGAACAACGCCTCCGACGACGAGTTGCGGTCGATGTCGAAGTGGAACGTCTTCAGCAACGTCGACTGGGGCGACACGAACTGCAACGGTGACCTCAGCCAGAACGTGAAGAACCTGGCCGCGATGGACGCCACGAACTGGCTGAACAGCACGTTCGTGCCGACGTTCAACCAGAAGAAGCAGTCGTTCGACCAGATCACCAAGTCCACACACGACACGGTCGGCCAGTCGTTCGATCAGATGAACCAGGGCCTGGGCCAGATCAAGGCGAACCCGTTCTCGGACCTGAGCGCCGGCATCAAGGTGCCCTCGGGCACGGGCAACGGCTCGGGTTCCGGTTCCGGGTCCGGGTCGGGTTCCGGGTCGGGCGGTGGCGGTGGTTCGACCTCGCCCAGCGGCTACGGCGGCGGTGGCGGTGGCGGCGACACCGGTGGTGGGTCCGGTGGCGGTGCCACGATGCCCAGCGGCGCGGGTGGCGGCGACACCGGTGCCGGTGGCGGTGGCACGGGCGGCGGTGGCACGGGTTCCGGCGGTGCCGGCACCGGCGGCATGCCGACGATCCCCAGCGGCACCGGCGGTGGCGGCGACACGGGCGGCGGCGGTTCCGGCTCGGGCTCCGGTGCCACGGGCGCCGGCGGTGGCGGCACAGGCACAGGCACTGGCACCGGTATCGGGCAGGACGGTTCCGGTTCGACGATGCCCAGCGGCTTGACCGGTTCGGGCACGGACACCGGTTCGGGCACTGATACCGGGACGGGCACGGACACCGGGACGGGTACCGGCACGCCCGGCACCGGGACCCCGGAGACGCTGACCGTGCAGCACGGCAACAGCACGATGACCATGACGTCGCCGGACTCCAACGGCACCATGCAGGTGACGACGACCGACGCCAACGGCAACCCGAAGACGTACGACATCGACTTCGGCAAGGGCACCGGCACCGGAACGACCGGTCTGACCGGCGCCGGAACCACCGGTGGCGCCGGCATGCCGGGCGCGACCGGCACCCCGGTCACCGGGACGGCCACCGGTACCACGGGATTCGGCCCCACCGGTACGCCGACACCGGGCACGACGACCACCGACGCCAACGGTGTGACACATGTCACCCCTGGGTCGGACGGTACGGCCGTCATCCATGACGGCAACACGACGATCACGGCACAGCAGGAGCCGGGCGGTCAGGTGAAGGTGACCGTCGACGACGGCACCGGCCAGCCGACCACGTACACGCTGGGTCCGAGCCAGACGGGCACCGGCACCGACCCGGGCGGTGTACAGCCGCTCATCGGCGCGACGGACCCGAGCTCCGCGCAGCCGTTCACCGATCCCACGGGTGGCCAGCAGTACACCGCTCCGACGGGCGGCCAGGGGTTCACGGACCCGTCGTCGGCGGGCCAGTTCCAGCCGGTCGACACCACGGCGCAGGTCGGCTTCACCGAGCCGTCGTCGATGGCCGGGGCGTCCGGTTCGGACTACTCGACGCCCGACTACGGCACCGACACGTCCGGCTATTCGTCCACTTCGGACTTGGCGATGCCGGTAGCGGACAACCAGTCCACGGCACTGTCGTCGATGATGTCCCCGCCGGGTGACACCAGCGGACTGGGCGGGGCCGTCGGTGGCGGCGACCCGTCGTCGTTCGCGCAGGGCTTCGGCGGCGGCGCCATGGGTGGCGGCATGGGTGGTGCCATGGGCGGTGCGGTCGGCGGCGCGGTGGGCGGCAGCCACGCGGTCGCCGACGGCCTGATGGGCCAGCACCACCACATGGCGGACGCGTTCGGCGGCGGCACACCCGGACACCCGGGTGTCGCGGGCACCGACGTCACGCCGATGGGCCCGCCCGGCCACGCGCAACTGGCGTCGGCTCCGGGTGGCGCACTGGACCAGCAGGGCCAGCCGGGCCAGCAGCAGCCGGGCATGCCGCCGATGGGTGCCATGGGTGGTGGCATGGGCGGCGGCCAGGGCGGCGACCAGCAGCGCGGTGGCAACCAGCAGTGGCGCACGCACGGCCGCTTGTTCGACGACGCCGCGGACGAGACCATCGGCCGGTTCAGTGGCACACTCGACGACGGCCGGTAACCGGGGGTAGGGGCGGAAGTTGTACGAGGACATCGTCGCGCGGTCGCAACAGGCGACAGAAGCCGCGGTACGGGAGAGTCAGGAACGGGTCAACCTGGCGGTCGACCGTGCCGAACAGGCACAGAAGAAGGCGAACGAGGCCACGAAGGCGATCGGCGAACGCTGGGCCAACCGCATCAACGCGATGCGCAGGCGAGCGGCCGACCGCGACAAGGCGACGGAGATGCGGTTCGGCCCCGAGGACGGCCCGCACCCCAACGACACGGCAGAAGGCGACGAACTGGTCTCCCTGACGGAGACGAAACCGTCAGCGGCACCGAACGCCCCGGCGTTCGGTGCCCCGGAGGAGTACGCCCAACAGCCGCCGCAACAACAGCCCCAGTACCACCAGCCGAGCCCGGACGCGGCGCGCTTCATGCAGCACTTCGACGAAGAAGAACAGCAGCCGGCGCCCACGTTCTCCCCACCAACCCGCCGGGCGGCCCCGCCGCGCCGCCGCCCCCGGGACGACGAGGACGACGACTACTCCAGCCAGAGCTGGATGCAGGGCCGCTGACCCGGCCGCCGACCGTCCCCCGCAGTGGGCGGGGCGCGATCGTCAGGCCTTGACCGGCGCCGGGTCTCGCTGTAGGTCGATCGGGCAGTGGCGGACGCTGTTCTCCAGCAGTGGCTCGTACCGTCGCTCCCCGGCCAGGTGCACCAGGAAGAACGCCGTCAACAGCGATTTCGCCGCCCGCTGCGTGGCCCGTTCCGGTTTGCCGTCCAGCAGCAGTTGGCTCCAGTGCCGGCCCTCCGTCACCCCGAGGTGCGACGCCTTCGGCAGTGACCGCAGCGTCACCGGGCCTGCCCATGCCTCCGCGATCGCCTCGCCGTGGCCGACCGCCGGTGCGATCAGGTCCCGACCGCCGAC
This sequence comes from Pseudonocardiaceae bacterium, assembly GCA_035546415.1. Taxonomy (GTDB): domain Bacteria; phylum Actinomycetota; class Actinomycetes; order Mycobacteriales; family Pseudonocardiaceae; genus DATEPR01. The sequence goes on along the minus strand of DASZXM010000388.1, from coordinate 9,849 downwards.
CAGGTGCAGGCCGGGCATCGAGCACCGCCGTGCCGCGTCCAGGGCGGACGGGCGCACCTCCGCCGCGGCCACGGTCGCCACCGCGCGTACCCGTGTGTCGTCCGCGGCCGCGAGGACCGCCGCGCCGCCGCCCGTCGAGTGGCCGGCGAGGCCGACCTTCGCCGGGTCGACGCTGATGTCGCCGTCGCCCAGGCGCACCCCGACGCACACGTCCAGGGCCGTCCGCAGGTCGGCCGCGTAGAGCCGGTGCGAGGGGAGCGGGCCGCGTTGTGTGCTCGGTGACGCCGCGACGATGCCCCAGGACGCGAGGTGTCGCAGCAGGCCGTGGTACCGGCCGCTGGGCTGTAGCCAGCCGTGCCCGAACACGACGCCGGGGAGTCCCAGCCCGGTGCGGGGCGTACAGACCAGGCCGGGCAGGCCGACGAGCGCCAGGTCGCCCCGTAGTACCTGGTGGGGGCCGGGCCGGCTCAGTTCCGCGAACAACTGCCGCGCTTCGCTCGCCATGGCGCAGAACGTAGTGCATCCGGCGGCACGTCATCGGACCGCATAATTGGTCTGGACCTCATAGTCGCGTTGAGCAGCGAAAACAGAGTCCAAGGACACTACCGGGGCCCACGAATGGTGTAGCTAGTCTGTGCCCTGTGTGCGGAATCGTGGGTTATGTAGGCCATCGTCAGGCCCTGGACGTCGTGCTCGACGGCCTGCGCAGGCTCGAATACCGAGGGTATGACTCGGCGGGGGTCGCGGTGCTGACGGGTGACACGCTGGCTACCGAGCGCAAGGCGGGCCGCCTGGCCAATCTGGAGGCCGAACTGGATCGGGTCGGCCGTGCCGGGTTCGCCGGCACCGCCGGCATGGGACACACCCGGTGGGCGACGCACGGCGCTCCCGTGGACCGCAACTCGCACCCGCACCGGGACGCGACCGGCCGGGTCGCCGTGGTGCACAACGGGATCATCGAGAACTTCGCCGCGCTGCGGCGTGAACTGGAGGCCGCGGGCGTCGAGCTGACCAGCGACACCGACACCGAGACCGCCGCCCATCTGATCGCCCGCGCCTACGCCGACGGCGACACCGCCGGTGACCTCCCGGCCAGCGTCCGGGCGGTGTGCCGCCGCCTGGACGGCGCGTTCACGCTCGTGGTGACGCACGCCGACGAACCCGATCAGGTGGTCGCGGCCCGCCGGTCGTCACCGCTGGTGGTCGGCGTGGGTGACGGTGAGCACTTCGTCGCGTCCGACGTGGCCGCGTTCATCCAGCACACGCGGCACGCCGTCGAGCTGGGCCAGGACCAGGTCGTCGTGATCACCCGTTCCGGCTACACCGTCACCGACTTCGACGGCGAGCCGGCCGAGGGGAAGCCCTTCAAGGTCGACTGGGACCTGTCGGCCGCCGAGAAGGGCGGCCACGACTACTTCATGCTCAAGGAGATCGAGGAGCAGCCGACCGCCCTGGCCGACACACTGCGCGGCCACTTCGTGTCCGGCCGGGTCGTGCTGGACGAGCAGCGCATGTCCGACCAGGACCTGCGGGACGTCGACAAGGTGTTCGTCGTCGCCTGTGGATCGGCGTACCACTCCGGGCTGGTCGCCAAGTACGCCATCGAGCACTGGACCCGGCTGCCCGTCGAGGTGGAACTGGCCAGCGAGTTCCGCTACCGCGACCCCGTGCTGGACCGCGACACCCTGGTCGTGGCCGTGTCCCAGTCCGGTGAGACGGCCGACACGCTGGAGGCGGTGCGGCACGCCCGCGAGCAGAAGGCCAGGGTGCTGGCCGTCTGCAACACCAACGGCGCGCAGATCCCCCGCGAGTCCGACGCGGTCCTCTACACGCACGCCGGCCCGGAGATCGGCGTCGCGTCCACCAAGGCGTTCCTCGCGCAGATCGTCGCCAACTACCTGGTCGGACTGGCGCTGGCGCAGGCCAGGGGCACGAAGTACCCGGACGAGGTGGCCCGCGAGTACGCCGAACTGGAGGCCATGCCGGACGCCGTGGCACGCGTCCTGGGCACCACGGAACAGGTCCGGGAGCTGGGCCGCACGCTCGCCGACTCGAAGGCCGTGCTGTTCCTCGGCCGGCACGTCGGCTACCCGGTGGCCCTGGAGGGCGCGCTGAAGCTCAAGGAACTGGCGTACATGCACGCCGAGGGCTTCGCGGGCGGTGAACTCAAGCACGGGCCGATCGCGCTGATCGAGGACCGCCTGCCGGTCGTCGTGGTCATGCCGTCGCCCAAGGGCCGTGCCGTCCTGCACGCGAAACTGCTGTCCAACATCAGTGAGATCCAGGCGCGGGGTGCCCGTACGATCGTGATCGCCGAAGAAGGTGACGAAACGGTCCGCCCGTTCGCCGATCACCTCATCGAGGTGCCCGCGGTGCCCACTCTGCTCCAGCCGCTGGTCTCCACGGTGCCACTGCAGGTGCTGGCCGCGGAGATCGCCCGGTCCCGGGGTTACGACGTGGACAAGCCGCGCAACCTGGCGAAGTCCGTCACGGTCGAGTAACGGGGAGATCCACGGTATGCACGGCATCTGGACCACGGACCACATCCGGATCGCCGAGGAGCGGCTGCTCGCCAGAACGCCCGAGGGCGCACTGATGCGCAAGGCCGCGTTCGGCGTCGCCGTGCAGGCCACGACGATGCTGACCGACCGACTGGGCCGGGTCTCCGGCACCCGGGTCGTGCTGCTGGTCGGCGCCGGCAACAACGGCGGTGACGCGCTGTGGGCCGGGGCGTTCCTGCGCAGGCGGAACGTGGCCGTCACGGCGGTGCTGCTGGCGCCGGACAAGGCGCACCCGGCTGGTCTGGCGGCGCTGCGGAAGGCGGGCGGGCACGTCGTCACCGACGACGGCCTGGCCGCGGTTCGAGCGGCCGACCTGGTGATCGACGGCATCGTCGGCCTGTCCGCACACGGTCCGCTGCGCCCGGCGGCCGCCGAGCTGGTGGCCGCCGTGACGGCGCCGATCCTGGCCGTGGACCTGCCCAGCGGCGTCGAGCCGGACACCGGTGCGGTCAGCGGCCCGGCCGTCGGCGCGACGGTCACGGTGACGTTCGGCGCACGCAAACCGGGCCACGTGCTGTCGTCCGGCGCCGTGCACTCCGGCCGCGTCGTCCTCGTCGACATCGGGCTGGCCCCGGAGTTGGGCGAGCCGGACCTGGTGCTGCTGACCGCCGCCGACGTCGGCGCGCTGTGGCCGGTGCCCGGGCCCACCGACAACAAGTACACCCAGGGCGTGACCGGTGTCGCGTCCGGTTCGGCCAGCTACCCGGGTGCCGCCGTGCTATCCAGCGGCGCCGCCGCGCTGGCCACGTCCGGCATGGTCCGCTTCGCCGGCAGCGCGGCGGAGGCGGTCGTCGCGCACTGGCCGGAGGTGGTCGCGACGGGCTCGGTGAACGACGCCGGGCGCGTGCAGTCGTGGGTCGTCGGCCCCGGCATCGGCACCGGGTCGGCCGGCCGGGAGGTGCTGCGGTCGGTGCTGTCCGCCGAGGTGCCGGTCTGCGTCGACGCGGACGCGATCACGTTGCTGGCCAAGGACTCCGACCTCTGGGACGCCCGGGAACCCGGCACGCCGATCGTGCTCACGCCGCACGCGGGTGAGTTCGCCCGGCTGTTCGGCGATGTCGGCGACGACCTCGTCGGCGCGGCCCGCCGGGCCGCCAAGGAGGTCGACGCGGTCGTCCTGCTCAAGGGGTACACGACGGTCGTCGCCGCCCCGGACGGCCGGGCGCTGGTCAACCCGGCCCGGTCCGCGTGGCCGGCCACGGCCGGTTCCGGTGACGTGCTGTCCGGTCTGATCGGCGCGCTGCTCGCCGCCGGCATCGACCCGTGGCTGGCCGCCGGTGCCGCCGCGTTCGTGCACAGCCTGGCCGGTGACCTCGCCGCTGCCGGTGCGCCTGCTCCGGCGTCCCGCCTGCTCGCGGCCGTGCCGGACGCCATCCGGTCGGTCCGGTTGGCGGCGTCGGCGTCCGCCCGGTGAACCTGCCGGTTCCCGCCGTGTGTCAGCATCGGCGGGTGCACACACCTGTTCGGGCCGAGGTCGTCGTCGACCTGGACGCGATCCGGCACAACGTGCGCCTGCTCGCCGGCCGTGCCGCGGAGTCCGGTGCGGCCACCATGGCCGTGGTCAAGGCCGACGGCTACGGCCACGGCGCGGTGCCGGTGGCCCGGACCGCGCTCCAGGCCGGTGCGACGTGGCTGGGATCGTGTTCGCTCGCCGAGGCGCTGACACTGCGCGCCGCCGGCATCGACGCGCCGATCCTGGCGTGGCTGGACCTGCCGACCGAGGACCGCGCCCCCGGCGTCGAGGCGGGCGTCGACATCGCGGTCTCGTCGATCGACGAACTGGACTGCCTCCTCGACGCGGCCAGCAGGGTGGGCCGGCCGGCCAGGACACACCTCAAGATCGACACGGGCATGTCCCGCAACGGCTGCCCGGCGCCCGAGTGGCCGGCCCTGGTGACGCGGGCGGCCGCGGAGCAGCGGCGCGGCGCCGTCGAGGTCGTGGCGGTGTGGTCGCACCTCGCGTGTGCCGACGAACCCGACGACAAGTCGGTGGACCAGCAGGCGGCGCGCTTCCAGGAGGCGTACGACCAGGCCCTGGACGCCGGCCTGACCCCGATCCGGCACCTGGCGAACTCGGCGGCCACCCTGACCCGCCCCGACCTGCTGTTCGACCTGGTCCGCCCGGGCATCGCGGTCTACGGTCTGAACCCGGTCGACGTGCCGGCCGACCTGCGCCCCGCGATGACGTTCCGCTCGTCCGTGGTGTCGGCCAAGCGCGTGCCCGCCGGTTCGGCGGTCGGCTACGGCAGGACGTGGACGACGCCCCACGACACGACGCTGGCCCTGGTCCCCGTCGGGTACGCCGACGGTGTGCCGCGGTCGCTGTCCGGCCGGTTCGACGTGTGGCTGGCCGGCAGGCGGCGACCGGTGGTGGGGCGCGTGAGCATGGACCAGATCGTGGTCGACTGCGGCGGCGACGACATCGCGGCCGGCAGCGAGGTGGTGCTGTTCGGGTCCGGTGTGGACGGTGGGCCGACGGCCCGCGAATGGGCCGACACCCTTGGCACGATCGACTACGAGATCGTCACCGGCATGTACCGCGCGCGGGTGAACCGCCGCTACACGGGGGCGACCTCGTGAAGCTGCCGTTGCGGGTGATCGGCATCGCCGGCGGTGTCGTCGGCGCGGTCGCGGGCGGCCTGACGGTGGCCGGTGTCGTGCAGTCGCGGCGCAAGCAGGTGCTGGCCGGGCAGTCGGCGCGGGTCGACGAGGACGAACCGGGCCCGGACGGCCAGCCGTTGGCGAAGCTGCGGCCGACCCGGACCAGTACGGTCGCCACGGACGACGGCGTCCCGCTGTCCGTCGAGGCGATCGACCCGGACGGCAGCGCCGAGCTGACCGTCGTCCTGGTGCACGGCTTCGCGCTGGACCGGCGGTCCTGGTACTACCAGCGCCGCGACCTGGCGGAGAACGTGGAACCGCGCGTGCGGCTGGTGCTGTACGACCAGCGCGGCCACGGCCGGTCCGGCGTGCCGGACGAGAAATCGTGCACGATCGACCAACTCGGCCGGGACCTGGACGTGATCATCCGCTCGGTCGCGCAGGACGGCCCGTTGGTGCTGGTCGGCCATTCGATGGGCGGCATGACCATCATGGCGCTGGCCGAACAGCGACCGGAACTGTTCGCCGACCGGGTGCGTGGCGTCGCGCTGATCGGCACGTCGGCCGGTGAGGTCGGCAGGCGCGGGCTGCCCCGCCCGGTGCTGTCCAAGTACAACCCCGTGACGCGGACGGTCGGCGGTTTCGCGGCGTGGCAGCCGGCGCTGGTGCAGTGGATCAGATCGGCGGGCGGCGGACTGACCAGGCAGGGCGTGCGCAACCTGGCGTTCGGCGACCACTCGGTGCCCAGCGAACTGGTCGACTTCATGGTGCGGATGCTCAACGCCACGTCGGTGCCGGTGCTGACGTACTTCCTGTCGACGCTGGGCACCCACGACCGGTACGCGGCGCTGGCCGGCCTGCGCCACTGCGAGGTCCTGGTGCTGTCCGGCGACGAGGACAGGCTCACGCCGTTCTCGCACGCCGAGCGCATCGCGGCGGAACTGCCCAACGCGACCCTCGTGCGGGCGGCCGGCGCGGGCCACATGGTGATGTTGGAGCAGCCGGAACTGGTGACGGGCGAGCTGATCTCGTTGTTGCGCGACTGCGTCGGCGGGGTCCGGGCGACGGCACAGCGGGCGTTGCGCAGTCGATGGAGGAACCGGTGATCTTGTTGCCGACCGTGGCGGACACGGTGGAGTTCGGCAGGCGGTTGGGCGCGGTGCTGCGGGCCGGTGACCTGGTTCTGCTGTCCGGCCCGCTGGGTGCCGGCAAGACGGTGCTGGTGCGTGGAATCGCCGCGGGAATGGGCGTCACCGGGCAGGTCAGCTCACCGACGTTCGTGATCGCCCGGGTGCACCGCCCGGCCGCACCCGGCGGCGTGCCACTGGTGCACGTCGACGCGTACCGCCTCGGCGACGACCTGGACCAGCTCGACGGCCTGGACCTGGACACGGACCTGATGGACGCGGCGGTCGTCGTGGAGTGGGGCGAAGCCGTGGCGTCGGCCCTGTCAACGGACCACCTGCTGGTCCGCCTCGAACGCCGCGACGACGACGTCCGCGAGGCGACGCTCGTCCCGCACGGATCGTGGTCGGACCGGGAGATCGCGTCGGTGGTCGGGGACACGCTGCCGTAGCGGCCAAGTCAAGCGTATTCTCACGATCACGGGCGCCGAACCGGCGGCGACAGGTCCGAGGTCAGCCTTCGGCGGTGAACAGGCGGTCGAGATGGCTTTCCATCAGCGCGACCGTCTGGGGCCCGGTGCGCACGCCGAGGTGGAAGTCCGAGCGCAGCCCGTCGGCGAGGGCGACGAGCAGCGCGGCCTCGGTGCGCGGATCACGGTCGGAGGCGATGTCGCCCGACTGGATGGCGAGCGCAATGGCGCCCTCCAGTACCCCGCGTAGCCCGATCACCTGCTGGCGCGCGTAGTCGCGAAGCGCGGTGTTGCGCGCGGCCTCAAGGCGAAAGCTGATGTTCATCAGGCTGCCGGCCTCGGCTTTTTCTTCCACGGGCAGCATCTCCATGACGATCGCCTTGAGTCGGGCCCGGGGTTGCGGGTCGTCGAGGGTCATCATCCGCGCGGCCACCCGTTCGACGTTCTTCCGGCCGATGAACTCCATCGCGAACAGCAGCATCTCGTCGCGGCTGGAGAAGTAGTGCTGGAGCTGCCCCAGCGAGATCCCGGCCTCCTTGGCCACGTCGCGCAGGCTCACCTTGTCCAGCCCCTTGGCCGCGGCGACCCGCCACAACGCCGTTGCGATCTCCGTGCGTCTGCGCTCGTGGTCCACCTGCCTGGGCACCGCGACCTCCTCCATCTTTCCAATACGGTTGACTTAGCATACCGGTAGCAATACAGTCGACCTGAAACGACCTGGAGGAGAACGCCATGACCCCGTTCCTGTCAGCCCTGATCACTTCGGTAACCGTGCTCGCCATCGTGCTGGTCGGCGACCTGGGCCACCGTCGCGTCACGACGTGGCGGTTGGCCCGCCCGCTGCTCGCCGTCGCCGCGGTGGTGGCGATCTTCGTGCACTCACTGCCACACGACGGCAACGATCTCGGCCTCCAAGGAATCGGAATCGCTCTGGGGCTACTGCTCGGCGCGATCAGCGCAGGCCTGCTGCGCACGGGTCATGAGGAGCAGGGGGCCTATACGGCCGGTGGCCGTGCATATGCGACGTTCTGGATCGTGGTCTTCGCGGCCCGAATGCTGTTCGCCTATGGCAGCGAGCACTGGTTCGCCGACGCCCTGGTGCGATTCTGCATCGACTTCCACATCAGCGGCGCCGACCCCATCACCAACTCCCTGGTGTTCCTGTCACTGGCCATGGTGATCGCCCGCACGGCGGTGATCATCGGACGCACCCGCTCCGCCGGGGTCGCCAGTGTGGCGGCGGCCTGATACCGATGTTCGAATAGATCACCGAGGGAGGAACGAGTGACTACCACGCCGAAGCAACAGACCTTGGCTCCACGGACAAGCATCATCCTTTGGGGCATATTCCTCGACGTCGGTATCGGACTCATAGCGTACTTCGGCCTACGCCTGGCTGGATTCGAGACCTATTTCTGCCTGCTCGGCGCCTCGATCGTCACGGGGATCCGCTTGCTCATCGGTCTAGTCCGGCAACGGCGGATCAGTGGATTCGCCGTCTTCATGCTCATCGGCTTCCTCATCGGAATGGGCTTGTCTTTCGTCACCGGAGACGATCGCTTCCTCTTGCTCAAGGATTCGTTCCTCACGGCTGCATTCAGCATCGTTCTGTTCGGCAGCTGTGTGCTCGGGAAGCCGTTCATGTACCACGCCTCGAAAAGGTTCGGTGCCGCCGGATCGGCACAGGAAGAAGAATGGGAACGGAAGTGGCGCGAGCTACCGCGGTTCCGTCGACTGTTCCGGTTCATAACGGCCATCTGGGGGATAGCCTTTCTCGTCGATTCGCTGGTCCGCATCCCGATCGTCTACGAACTGCCGATCGATATGGCCGCAGTCGTCGCCGGCCTGCTCACGCCAACCATGCTCGTCGGGCTGCTGATCTGGTCACTGGCCCACGCGCGCCGCGCGGAGCGCCGGGCACAGGCACGAGTGGGCGGGAGAATGGCTGTCAGTTCGGGTGCGAACTGACGCGAAACCTGTGTGTAGTGGCACGAACTTCCCGCTGCACTGGCTCACCATCCGATGTCGCGGCTGTGTGGGGATGTCGCGGATGTCGTCGATGTCGTGGATGTCGTCGATGTCGCGACCGCCGCGGCACGGCAGGATGAGCCGACGTGGCGGCCGCGCCGAGTCCGCCGCCCTTGGTGAACCGGGTCGGCCCCACTCAAAGATCTGCTTCCCGCAATAGGCAACCAGCGAGCGGATTAGAGCCAGCCGTGTTCGCCAGGCGCGCAACACAAGTGTTCGCTACCCGCGAACCCAGACCGCGCCGACTTTTCAGCTACAAGAGAAACTCCGCCAGATTGAGAAGAAACTCCCGCGCGTGTCGACTGTTCACCCAGCGCAGAATCCTTCGGCGTATCGACTGTTCGCCCGCCGCAGAATCCTTCGGCGTGTCGACTGTTCGCCGAACGCAGAACCCCCCGGCGTGTCGACCGTTCGCCGAACGAGAACTACGCCATCCGCGAAACCCTGCAATTGCCTGACCGACTGCCACACCTGTTGTTCGCCGACAGCAGATTCCCGCGCGTGTCGTCATTTCAGCAAGATGAGTGATCGCGCCGGCCTGTGGCACACAGCGATCGTGACCTCGCATACGCGCCGACTGTTCGCGGATCGCGAATCTCCGCGTGTCGTCTGTTCGGAGATGGAGAATCTCGGCGTGTCGACCGTTCGCCGAGCGCGGATCGCGGATTTCCGCGTGTCGGCTGTTCGCGGATGGCGGATTTCGGCGTGTCGACTGTTCATTCATAGCGAATTTTCCGGCGTGTCGTCGTTCTGGCGAGATCTGCCAACCCGGCCGTGCCGCTATCGGCGAAATTGTCCGCCTGGAGCGAACGAATCTCGGCGTGTCGACCATCACCGAGATCCGCCGGCTCACCGGCGTGTCGACCGCGCAGCGAGAAATGCCCGCGCTGGACGCGCTGGACGCGCCGGATGCGCCGGACGCGCTGGATGCGCTGGGCGCGCTGATCAGCCACCCGCGCGTCGGTCAGCCACCCCAGCGTCGGTCAGCCACCCCAGCGTCGGTCAGCCACCGGCGCGCTGGCCGGAAACCCGCGCGCTGGCCGGCCACCGGCGTGCCGGTCAGCA
>DASZXM010000387.1:0-4935 GCA_035546415.1 Pseudonocardiaceae bacterium | reverse complement strand
ACGTAGCGGGACTCGTCCGAGGCCAGGAACAGGACCGCGTTCGCCTGGTCCTCCGGTTGCGTCGTCTCGATCGGCAGCGTGTTCGTGAACATGCCGCCGAGTCGCGGGTTGGCGCCGATGGCCGCGCCGATCATCGCCGTGCCGTCGCCGCTGCCCATCGCCGTCTCGACGCCGGTCGGGTGCAGGCTGTTGACCCGGATGTTGTCCTTGGCCAGTTCCGCCGCGAACGCCCGCGCCAGTCCGGTGACGCCGTGTTTGCTGGCGACGTACGGCGTGAGGAACGGCAGGCCTTTCAGGCCGGCCGCCGAACTGGTCAGGATCATCGAGCCGCCGCCGTTGCGGACCAGGTGCGGTGCCGACGCGACCACCGTGTGCCACGCGCCGACCAGGTTGACGTCGATGGTGTCGCGGAAGATCTCCGGTGTCACCTGGTCCCACGGCGCCATGATGCAGATGCCCGCGTTGGCGACGACGACGTCGAGTTTGCCCAGTTCCGCGACACCGTCGTCGACCGCCGTCCGCAAGGCGTCCAGGTCCCGTGTGTCGACCACGCGCGACACGATCCGCCGGTCCAGTTCCTCGACCTGCTTGACCGTGTCGGCCAGGTCCGCCTCGGTGGCCGCCGGGTACGGCACGTTCCTGATCGGCGCGCAGATGTCGACCGCGATGATGTCGGCACCCTCCTGGGCCAGCCGGACCGCGTGTGCCCTGCCCTGGCCGCGGGCCGCTCCCGTCACCAGGGCGACCTTGCCCGCAACACGTCCTGCCATTGCGATTCTCCTTACCAGGTAACGGGATTCAGGCACCGAGCGTGCGGGTGAATCCGGGTGGTACGACGACGTCGTCGGCTGTCAGCTCGTGGATCGACGAGCGGCCCAGCCCGAGCACGGCGGAGTCGATGCCGCCGCGTAGGATGTCCAGCACGTTCTCCACGCCCGCCTGGCCGTTCGCGGCCAGGCCCCACAGGTAGGCGCGGCCGATCATGACCGCCTTCGCGCCCAGCGCGAGCGCCTTCACCACGTCCCCGCCGCGCCGGACGCCACCGTCCAGCACGACCTCGACGTCACCGCCGACGGCCTCGGCGATCGCCGGGAGGACCCGGATGGTCGCCGGTGTGCCGTCCAGGTTGTTGCCGCCGTGGTTGGACACCGAGATCGCCGAGACGCCCGCGTCGACCGCGCGCCGGGCGTCGTCGACGCGGGTGATGCCCTTGAGCATGAACGGGCCGTCCCACTGTTCGCGCAGCCACGCCACGTCCTCCCAGGTGGGCAGCGTCGTCTGCATCCATTCGCCGTACGCGCCGAAGAACGTCGGCGCGGCGCCGCCCGGTGGCGCGAGGTTCGGCGTGGTCAGGTCCGGAACGTGGTGCGTCTTCAGGTACGCCCACAGCCAGCGCGGGTGGCGCAGCGCCTCGGGCGCGAACCGGATCATGGTCCGCGCGTTCATCGTCTCCGGGATGACCGGGCTGCCCCAGTCCCGGCCGTTGGAGAACGACCAGTCCAACGTCACGATCAGGCCCTTGGCGCCGGCCGCGCGCGCCCGTTCCATCCGCTGCACCAACACGTCGCGCGTGCCGACCCAGTACATCTGGAAGAACGTCTTCGGGTTGGCCGCCGCGACCTCCTCGATGGACTTGCTGGCGAACGAGCTGAGGCCCATCGCCGTGCCCCGGTTGCGGGCGGCCTTCGCGACGGCGACCTCGCCGTCCGGGTGCACGGCCTGCACACCGGTCGGCGAGATCAGCACCGGCAGCGAGATCTGCTGCCCCATGACGGTCGTGGCGAGGTCGCGCTTGTTGGACAGGCCGGCGACGTGCGGTGCGAAGCCCAGTTCGGCGAACGCGGCCGTGTTGTCCTCGACCGTCAGCCCGCGCTCGGACCCGGCCACCAGCGCGCCGTAGACCGACGCGGGCAGCCGCTTGCGCGCCCGCCGCTGCGCTTCGGCCACGGTCTCGAACCATCCGCCAGCCATCGCCACTCCCGACCGTCTTTATGACACGTGGTGACAATATAGCTCAGAGCGCGCCCTTGTCAGCGGAACCCGCCGGGTGCGGACGCAGGACCCGCACGTCCAACGGCGCGGACAGCTTGCCGTCCAGGCCGGCGACCAACTCCTTCAGTCCGGCGCCGCGCCGGTGCGCGTCGACGGCTTCCTGGTCGGTGTACTTCTCGATCATCACCAGGCTGTCCTCGCCCTCGTGCAGGGCGTACAGCTCGCAGCCCGGCTCGTCGGCGTGCACCTTCGCGATCACCGTCTCGAACACGGCGATCACCTCGTCGCGGTGCTCGGGTTTCGGGTGGACGGTGGCGACCAGGACGACACTCATGCGAACTCCCATCAGTCGGCGAACAGGCCCGAGACCGCCGGGGCGACGTCTCGGTGGGTGTGGGTGACGGCGACCCGGCCATGACCCAGGCGGGCCAGGTCACGGGCCAGGTCGGTGTCGTGCTCGCCGGACGTGTCCAGCAGGACGTCCAGCCGGGGCAGGCGCGCGGCGAGCCGGCGCGGGTCGGGGCCGGCGTTGTGCACGCAGTCGGACAGCAGCAGCACGCGCGCGTCCCGCGCCGGGACCCGGCCCAGCTCCCGCGCGGCCACCTGGAGCGGGAACGCCACGTTGGTCAGGCCACGCGCCGGGATGCGCAACATCGTGTCCAGCAGTCGCCGCGGCGCGACGCGCTGGCCGAGGTGGTTGAGCACGGCCGCGTCCGACCAGAACGCGATGACGGCCAGGTCGTCCCTGGCCAGTTCACCGGCCAGCGCGCCGACGGTCGCGGCCGCCGTGCGCACCCGCTCGCCGCGCATCGACCCGGACACGTCGACCAGGAGCGCGACCGACCGGCGGGTCCGGATGCGTTCGCGCACCACGATGTCGTCGTCCTCGGGCACCGGGTGCTCGACGAGCGCGTCCAGCGTGCGGTCCAGGTCGATGTCGTCCGAACCGCCCCGGTAACGCATGCTGACCAGCTCACCGGCACCCCGGTGCGCCGTGATGTCCTTGCGCGGCCGGGGAATCATCAGCCGGCCGGCGATCTGCCCGGCACGCCGCAGCGTCTCCGGATCGGGCTCGACGGCGTCCGGCATCGCGAGTGCGCCCTGCTCGGCCGTGGTGCCGGCCGCCGTGCTGCCGCGCCGGCGCGTTGGCGGGCGTCCACCGGCACCGGCGACCGCCGAGCCGCGGCCCGACGCGTCGTGCAGCACGGGTTCGGTGTCCAGGACCTTCGGCGTGCGGCGCAACGGTCGCACCGCGGGCCGCCGCAGCGGCGAATCGGCTGCCACGGCTCTTCAACCGGGTTCCGCGGCCGCCGGGCCGAGCACGAAGTGGTTCTCCCAGATGTGCCGCAGCACCGCCTCCGGTGTGGTGTCCACCGTCTCGTCCAGGAAGATCCGCCCGGACAGCGCGACGACCATCGCGTCGAACACGACGTCGGCGTAGTCCGAGCCGGGTTCGAGCAACTGGCCGGCCAGCAGCGTGACGTCGATGGCACCGCGGACGCTGCTGCCCTGCCGGACGTCCGGGTGCTCGCGCGTCGCCCTGGTCACGGCCACGGCGTCGGCGACCAGCCGCCCGTACAGCGCGGGATCGACGTCCAGTGGCGCCCGCAGCGCCACGATGCCCCGCTCGGCCGACGCGTCCTGGTAGTCGACGGCCAACCGGCACAGCCGGTCGTGCACCGACGTGGACAGCCGGGTGGTGCCGACGTTGTCGTACGGGTTCATCGACGCGACCACCCGGAACGTCGGCGCCGCCACGACCGTTCCGGCGCGCGGCACCGCGATCCGTCGCTCCGCCATGGCCGTCAGCAGGGTGTTGAGCGTGTCCTCCGGTGCCCGGTTGAACTCCTCGATGTAGAGGAAACCGCCCTCCCGCATGGCCGTCAGCAGGGGTCCGTCGACGAAGTTGTCGGCCGAGTAGTCCTCCCGCAGTACGCGCGCCGGGTTGTGGTGACCCACCAGCTTGGCCGGTGTCAGGTCGGCGTTGCCCTCGACGAACACCAGGGGGATGCCCCATTCGGCCGTGATCGCCCGCAGCATCGTCGACTTGCTGGTGCCCGGTGGTCCCTCCAGGACGATGTCCCGCCCGGCGGCGACGGCCGCGAGCGTGAGCCGCAGTTCCCGCTCCCGGCCCACCAGCCGCGCGGCGATCCGCTCCCGGGCGACGGTCATTTCAGCAGCATCATTTCAACAGTGTCCCGGCGTCGACCGGCAGCTGCACGCCGGTGACGTAGCGGGCCTCGTCGGAGGCCAGCCACAGCACGGCGTTGGAGATGTCCACGGCCTCGACCCACGGGATCGGCAGCACGTTCAACGCCCCGAAGCGGTCCCGCAGCGAGTCTCGGGTGCGTTCGGCGGCCGGCAGGTCGGGCGCGAACAACGCGTACGTGGCCGGATTCTGCACCATGTCGGTGTCCACACTGGTCGGATGGACGCTGTTCACCCGGATGTGGTCGGCCGCCAGTTCCAGTGCGAGCGTGCGCATCAGGCCGACGACGCCGTGCTTGGCGGCGACGTAGTGGCCGATGTTGGCCATGCCCATCATCCCGGCCGTGGAGCTGGTGAGCACGATCGACCCGCCGCCGGCCGCCTTCAGGTGCGGGATCGCGGCCTTCACGGCGTGCCACACGCCGGTCAGGTTCACGTCGATCATGTCCTGCCAGGTCCGCTCCTCCAGGTCGGCCAGCGACCCGAAACTGAAGATGCCGGCGTTGGCGGCCACGATGTCCAGCCGGCCCAGCTGCGCGACACCCTCGTCCAGCGCGGCTTTCAGCGCACCGTAGTCGCGCACGTCGGCCTGCTGCGCGACGATCCGCCGGTCCAGCGCCTCGACCTGTTCGACCGTCGCGGCGAGATCGTCCGGTGTGGACAGTTGATAGGGCACGGAGTCGATCTGCCCGCACAGGTCGACGGCGATGATGTCGGCACCCTCCTGCGCCAGTC
>DASZXM010000386.1:0-4967 GCA_035546415.1 Pseudonocardiaceae bacterium | reverse complement strand
CGGCGACACGGTCCGCCGGTCTGCCGATCGCGGGCCGGGACGCCGCGCTGGACTGGGCCGCCGTCGAGCACACGGCCGTGCTCGACGTGATCGAGCAGGCGATGGCCACCGGGGTCGGCGTTTCGATCGCCGCCGACCTGTTGCTGGCACTGGATCCGTTGCTGGAGTTCGGTTTCCTGTGGAACGAACTGATCGAGCCCGCTCGTGCGGTGCTGGCCGCGGCCGGTGCCGACCCGGTGGCGGTCGGGCGGGTCGGGTACATGCTCAGCGGTGCGCTGATGCAGTTGGGGCGGCTTGCGGAGGCGGGCGACCTGGCCCGGCGGGCCGCGGCCGCCGCGGCGTCGGACACCCCGGTGCTGGCGGAGATCTGGAACGTCCGCGGGCTGATCAGCGGCCTGTGCGGGGATTTCACGCTGGCCGTCGACCAGTTCGCCGAGGCCGTGGAACTGGCGGCGGCGTGCGGGAGCCGATGGGGCCAGGCCAACGCGCTGCTGAACTCCGCGACGATGCGGCTGCGCGGCGGGCAGGTGGCGGAGGCGTTGACCGACTGCCAGTCGAGCATCGGGTTGATGCAACCGCTGGGCGACCCGTTCGGCCAGGGCTACGGCCTGCTGGTGCAGGGGCGGGTGATGCGGAAGCTGGGCGACTTCGCGGGTGCCATCGTGGCCTTTGAGGACAGTGTGGCCGTGGGGCGGGCGAACCGGCTGTGGATCTTCGAGGTGGTGAGCGCCGTGGAGATCGCCGCCTGCCACCTGGCGGCCGGCCGGTTGGGCGAGGCACTGGCGTGGGCCGAGCAGGGACGCGTGGCGGCCGTGCGGGTGAGCTGGGAGCGGTCCGAGGCCGAGGCGCTCGCGCTGGCCGGGCGGGCACTGGGCGCGCTGGGGGAGCCGGAACGGTCGCAGGTGTGTCTGCGGCAGGCGCACGAGATCTTCGCTCGGTTGGGGCTGCCCGACGCCGAGGAACTGCGCCCGCTGTTGGCCGGTTCGGACCGGAATGTTTGACCGGGCGTCCTCCGTGGCACCCGCTTTATGTCGTATGTGCCGATGTCGATTCGCGGAATTGACAGCAATATGTTATAGGCCGCGTTTTTACTGGTCAGATGGTGTGTGGCGATTGACGTCGGGTGTTCCCCGACTTGCGCACAACAGCGAGATCAGGCCACTGTAGATCATGTGAGCTTCTGGGGATTCGTCGGTCCGCGCTGGCAGGAACTGTTGTTCGACTCCTATCAGCACGCCAGCGCCGTGGTCCAGTGCACGCTCATCGCGGCCGTCATCGGCGTGCTGATCGGCATCGCCGTCTACCGCAGCCCGGGTGGTTCGGCCATTGCCACCGCCCTGGCCAGCGCCATCCTGACCATCCCGTCGTTCGCGCTGCTCGGCCTGCTGATCCCGGTGCTCGGGCTCGGTGTCCGGCCGACGGTCACCGCGCTGGTGCTGTACGCCCTGCTGCCCATCGTGCGCAACACCATCGTCGGACTCGGCGGCATCGACCCCGCCGTGTCCGATGCCGCCCGGGGCATCGGGATGAGCAGAGCGGGCGTGCTGGCGCGTGTCGAACTGCGGCTGGCCTGGCCGTCGATCCTGGCCGGCATGCGGGTGTCCAGCCAGATGCTGATGGGCATCGCCGCCGTCGCCGCGTACGCCAAGGGTCCCGGGCTGGGCAACATGATCTTCAGCGGGCTGGCCGCCATCGGCAGCGCCAACGCGGTCAACCGCGCGCTGGCCGGCACGCTGTTCGTGATCGTCATCGCACTCCTGCTGGACCTCGTCTACTTCGTCATCGGCAGGCTCACCATTTCGAGGGGGATTCGTGGCTGACACCATCGCCGGGGACGGGGCACACGCCGTCAGCGGGGTCGAGATCCAACTCGACAACGTGAGCAAACGCTATGCGGGACAACGGGAACCGGCCGTCGCGGACGTCACGCTGACCATCCCGGCCGGGGAGATCGTCGTCCTGGTCGGACCGTCCGGCTGCGGCAAGACGACGACCATGAAGATGATCAACCGGCTGATCGAGCCGAGTTCCGGGTCGATCACCATCGGCGGCCGCAACGCCCTGTCCATCGACCCGGACGAGCTGCGCCGCCAGATCGGGTACGCGATCCAGCAGGCCGGCCTGTTCCCGCACATGACGGTGGGCCAGAACATCGGCCTGGTGCCCGGGCTGCTGGGCTGGAAGAAGCAGCGGATCGCCGAACGGGTGGACGAGATGATGGACCTCGTCGGCCTGGACGTGGGCGAGTTCCGGGACCGGTTCCCGCGCCAGCTCTCCGGCGGCCAGCAGCAGCGGGTCGGCGTGGCACGGGCGTTGGCCGCCGATCCGCCAGTGCTGCTGATGGACGAGCCGTTCGGCGCCGTCGACCCGATCACCCGCGGCAACCTGCAGGACGAGCTGATGCACCTGCAGGCCGAGCTGCACAAGACGATCGTGTTCGTCACGCACGACTTCAACGAGGCCGTGAAGCTGGGTGACCGGATCGCGGTGCTCGGGCCGCGCTCGACGATCCTGCAGTACGACACCCCGACGGCGATCCTGGCGAACCCGGCCGACGACACGGTCGCCGGTTTCGTCGGCGCAGGCGCGTCGCTCAAACAGCTGACCCTGATGCGAGTGCGCGACATCGCACTGGAGGACGCCGTCACGGCCACCGAGGACACCGCTCCGGACGAGCTGCGCCGCAGGATGGCCGAGCGGAAGAAGAACTTCGCACTGGTGCTGGACGCGCGGCGCCGGCCGCGGCGCTGGGTGCACCACCGCGACCTGGCGGGCGCGACGTCCCTGGCCGGCCGTGGTGTGCCGGTGGGCGACCTGGTGACCCGGCAGTCCACGCTCCAGGACGCCCTGGAGGCGATCCTCACCGAGGGCGGTTCGGCCGTGGTCGTCAAGGCGCGCGGCGAGTACGACGGCACCGTCAACATCGAGGCGGTGATGGACACGGTCCGTTCGCTGCGCGAGGAGCACGGCGACGGCAACGGCACCGCGTCGCACGAACCCGCCGGGACGGCGTCGTGACCGCGACACAGGAACAGACGGTCGCGGCTGCGGGCGCATCGGGTTCCCGGCGGGCGGAGACGCTGCGCATCATCATCCAGCCGGTCGCCGTCGTGCTGATCGTGCTCGGCGTGCTGGTGTGGGCCGCGGCGGGTCATCTGGATGACATCGAGCAGCGCAACATCAACGCGCCGACCATCCTGCGGCTGACGTGGCAGCACATCGAGATCACCGCGATGGTGACGCTGCTCGTGCTGGCCGTGGCGGTGCCGCTGGGTGTTCTGGTGACCCGCACGTGGGCGAGGGCGGCGGCGCCGGTGTTCCTGGCCATCGCCAACATCGGGCAGGCCGCGCCGCCGGTCGGGGTGCTGGTGCTGTTCTTCCTGGTCAGCTCGTGGACCGGGTTCTGGGTCGCGGTGCTGCCGATCGCGTTCTACTCACTGCTGCCGGTGCTGCGCAACACGATGGTGGGCCTGCGGGCGGTCGACCCGACCATGGTGGAGGCGGGCCGGGGCATCGGCATGTCGGCCATGGCGGTGCTGTGGCGGATCGAGTTCCCGTTGGCCGTGCCCTACGTCCTGGCCGGCCTGCGGACGGCGCTGGTGCTCGCGGTGGGCACCGCGACACTGGCGACCCTGGTGGGTGGTGGCGGGCTGGGCGACCTGGTGACCACCGGGTACAAGCTGTCCCGCTTCCCGGTGTTGGTGGTGGGTGCCGTGCTGGCGGGTGCGCTGGCGCTGCTCGTGGACTGGCTGGGTGGCCTCGCCGAACGCTGGCTGGGACCGAAGGGATTGCGATGAGGGTGTCCAGGGGCGGACGAGTCGCGGCCGCGCTCGTGCTCGTCGGGTCCGCCGTGGCCGGGTGCGGACTGAGTTCCGGCGGTGCGGTGCCCTACACGGTCGGGCCGGGCTCGATCCGGCCGGTCGCGGCGTTGCGGGGCGTGCCGGTGACGGTGGGGTCCAAGGACTTCACCGAGAACATCCTGCTCGGCTACATCGCCGAGTACGCGCTGGAGGCGGCCGGGATGTCGGTGGACGACCTGACCGACATCGAGGGCTCGAACTCCTCCCGGCTGGCCGAGGCCAACGGCCAGATCGACCTGATGTGGGACTACACCGGCACCGGCTGGATCTCCTACCAGGGACACGACAACCCGATCGCCGACCCGCGGCAGATGTTCGACGCGGTACGCGCGCAAGACCTGAAGCAGGGCATCGACTGGATCGACCTGGCCCCGATGAACGACACGTACGCCTTGGCGGAAAGCCAGTCGGTGCGCCAGAAGTACGGGGTCACCACGCTGTCCCAACTGGCCGCACTGGCCAAACGCGACCCGTCGGCGGCCACGTTCTGCCTGGAGACGGAGTTCGCCAGCCGCAACGACGGCTTTCCCGGCCTGGTCAAGAAGTACGACATGAACGTGCCCAACTCGCACATCCAGATCCTGGACACCGGCGCGGTGTACGAGGCGACGGCCCAGGCGAAGTCGTGCAACTTCGGCGAGATCTTCTCCACCGACGCGCGCACCATCTCGCTGCACCTGACGGTGCTGGACGACGACCGGAAGTTCTTCCCCAGCTACAACGCCGCCGTGACGATCCGCAAGGACTATCTGGACCAGCACCCGCAGATCGAGCAGGTGCTCGCGCCGGTGGCCGCGAAACTGACCAACCAGGCCGTGATCCAGATGAGCTACCAGGTCGACGTGCTGGGCAAGGACTGGGCCGACGTGGCGAAGAACTGGATGGTGCAACAGGGCTTCGTCACGGCGTCGACCAGCTAGCGCGCGACTCCGTCACCGCAGATAACGAACCTGGTGCCGCTTGCCGTGTCGCGACTCCTCGTGTGCCGACCGGATCTGCGCGCGCTCCGCGACCTCGGGGACGCCGACCTCCCACCACGCGCCCGCCTCCGTCCACGCCGCGGGATCGGTCCGGACGACCACCACGGCGGGTCGCTGGGCCGCCGCC
>DASZXM010000385.1:0-8386 GCA_035546415.1 Pseudonocardiaceae bacterium | reverse complement strand
GACAGGCGGCGCGGCTATGACCGCGGGTCGCGCAGCAAAAGCGACGGGCGGCCCGGCCATGGCGGCCGGTGGCGCGGTCGCGGTGGCGGGGCCGGCCAGGACGCCGACCTGGTACGACTGCATCCCCGGTCCCCCTTCACTCTCCGCACCCACCGCGACATGACTCCAAGAACACTATATCGGAAAGTGTAATAGCGGAGGAGACGAGCACCGCGACCCTGACCCGCGCGGCTACCAGACCAGCGGGACGAGACGTTTCCGGGACACCGCGTAGCTGCGGTACCGCTCACCCAGTGTCGCCATCAGCGCGGCCTCCTCGACCCGGGTGCGCCACAGGATGAGCGCGAGCGGGAGCACCATCAGGGCGGCCAGGCCGATCCAGTTCGCCGATGCCACCCCGATCCCCACGCCGACCAACGCGGCGCCCGCATGGCCGGGATGCCGCAGCACCCGGTACGGACCCGTGTCGATCACCGGCTGCCCGGGGCTGACCGTGACGGTGAAACTGCGGTACCAACCGCTCAGCGCCCGAAACGACCAACCGCGCAGCCCGATCCCGGCCAGCAGCACCACGATGCCGATCACGACGGCCAGTGTGCGGGGCCGGATGGCGGCGACCGGCACGACGAACGGGGCCAGATCGGCGACCACGGTGGTGACCACGACGCAGGCACCCAACGCGCACCAGAACCGCCGTTGATCCGACCACCGCGCCTGCGCCGCCGGACCATCCCGATCCACCGACCCGCGAAGGCGGCGCCTGCCGTGGCGCAGTTGGACGACCTCCATCACCAGCCACCCGGCCTCGGCGAGCAGGAACAGCACCCCCAGCGGATGGCTCACGACATACGCCCCGGTCCCGCCCGTGCCGGGCATCCGGGCCACCACACCGGCGACCACGCCGCCGACCACGATCACCGCCGCGGCGGCCAGCAGCGCGCCCCACTCCAGCAACACGCGCCACCACGCGAGAACCGCGCCGACCGCCAGGTCGAATCCGGCTCGCGCGGGTGTGGTGTCGCCTGCCCGGATCAACTCCTCGACCAGGCTGGCGACCTCCACGCCGTAACGCCGACGCCACGCACGCGGATACAACGCCAGCAACCGGGGGATCATGCTCACCCCGCCGGCGCCGCGGCGATCCGCCGAAGTCCGAGTTCGGCGATCCGCGCGGCCTCGGTCAGCCGCGTCCGCAGATGTTCCCGGCCGGCCGCGGTGATCTGGTACGGACGCCGACGGTCGTCGGCGTCCAGCGCTTCCACCAAGCCGGCCGACTCCAGTTTCGCCAGGGCACCGTACAGCGTGCCGGCGCCCAACATCACGCCCGCGAAGTCCTCGATGTCCTTGATCAAGGCGTAGCCGTGCTTGGGTGACCCGGCCAGGCTGGTCAAGATCAGAATGCTCCGATCCGACGACCCGCGGATCGCATCCCTCGTCATGCACCCATCGTAGCTCTAATACTGTAATAGTCGTGGTCACTCCTGGGGTGGAGTGCTCGCGAGGGTGAGTGCGAGCCGCACCGCTTCGGCCCGGGAATGCAGGTCCGCCTTGGCGAACAGATTGTTGATGTGGGTCTTCACCGTCGCCTCGGTGATGAACAGCCGGCGCGCGATGTCGCTGTTGCGCAGGCCCTGGCCGATCAGGTCGAGGATCTCCCGTTCACGTGCGGTCAGCGGCACCGCCGTCGCCGGCTGCGGCGTGGGCGGCGGTGTGCGCGTGGCCAGGTCGAGCAGTCGGGTCTGCACCTCCGGGTCCAGCACCGAGTGGCCGGCGTGCGCGCCGCGGACGGCCTGCACGATCGTGGCGCGGCCGGCCGCCTTGGTCAGGTAGCCGCGGGCGCCCGCACGCAGCGCGGCGAGGATCGACTCGTCGTCCTCGAACGTCGTCAGCACCACCACCGGCAGGGTGGGCCGGGCCGCGTGCAGCACACCGGTCGCCTCGACCCCGCCCATGACCGGCATGTGCAGGTCCATCAGCACGACGTCCGGGTCGTGCTCGTCGACCGCCGTGACGGCGTCCGCGCCGTTGCCGGCCGTGCCGACCACGGTGATGTCCGGGTCGAGGTCGAGCATCACCGCGAGCGCGTCCCGCACCGCCGTCTGGTCGTCGACGATCAGCAGCCGGATCGGGCTCATCGCGGCAGCTCCAACCGGACCTGCCAGCCGGTGGCGGGCGGGTCGAGCGGGCCGGTCTGCAGCGTGCCGCCCAGCAGTGACGCGCGTTCGCGCATTCCGACCAGGCCCATGCCGGTGCCCGGGTCACCGCCGTGCGCCGTGGCCGCACCGGTGTCGGTGACGGTGAGCCGGACCGACCTGTCCCTGAACGCCAGCCGCACGGTCACCTCGGCGCCGGGCGCGTGCCGGTGCGCGTTGGTGATCGCCTCCTGCGCCGTGCGGATCACGGCCTGTGCGACCTCGACGCGCACGGCACCCGGCTCACCCTCCACCGTGCACCGCGCGCCACTGCTCTCGGCGAGCGCTTCGACGGTCTTCGGCAGCGGCAGCGTGTCCTCGCGCAGCGCGTGGATCGCCCGCCGTGTCTCCCCGATTCCGGACACCGCAAGCGTTCGCGCCCGCAGCACGGCCGCGTTCGCCTCGTCGTCGCGGCCGTCGGCGTGCAGGGCGTCGGCCATGTCCAGTTGCAGTGCGATGCCGGACAGCGAATGGCCCAGCACGTCGTGGATCTCCCTGGCGATCCGGCCGCGCTCCTCCAGCGCGGCCTCCCGTGCCTCGGACGCGGCCGCTCGCCTGCTCTGCTCGGCGGCGAACTCGGCCACTACGAGTGCCTCGGTCCGTTCCCGACGGGCCAGACCGATGTAGAGCGGCAGGCCCACGGTCAGTGACAGCCACCACGGCGACTCCCCCGCGATGTGCGGCACCGAGTCCGCGACCCAGGTGCCGACGACGGCGATCACCGTTCCGGCGCCGGCGACCGCGTACGCCGCCTGCCGCGCGGCGAGCCGCTCGCCTGCCGTGGTGGACGCGAGGAACACGAACGCCACGGCCACCGTGGACGGCGCCAGCACGAACAACAGCGCGCCGCTGACCGCGAACACCGCCGCCAGGACCACCTGCGCCCAGTCCGCGAACAGCCGCCAGGGCAGGCACAACGCGACACCCGCCACGATCGCGGCGGCCGTCAGCGCCCAGACCGGCCCCGGGAAGCGAATCGGCCGGTGGACGATCTCGACCACGGTGATCACCGCGATGGTGCCGATGACGAACGGCCGGATCAGGTCGTCGGTGAAGCGGGGCACGAACCGCCGGTTGGGCTGTTCCGTGGTATCGGTCGCGGTGGTCATCGCAGCGCATTCTCCCCCGAAACCGGTCACCACCGCCGGTCGCGCTGCCGCGGCGTGTCCAGGTAGGTGTGCGGCCCGCCGTTGCGCCCGCGCTGCCACACGATGCGGCTGTCCGTGCGCATCGCCTTGGCCAGTACCGTGGCACCCTCGGCCAGCATGCCCGCGCCCAGCGTGAGCAGCAGTCCGTTGCTCGCCGCGTGCTCGGCGGCCGGGCTCACCACGCCCAGCACGAAGCTCGCCCCGAACTTGACGGCGATGTTGACCACCCACAGCACGACGGTGAGGATCGTGTACTTCAGAAAGACGATGCCCGCGTTGTCGAACACCCGGATGCTGACGCCGCGCAGCACGCCGATCACCAGGCTGATCACCGTCGTGCCCACCAGGAACGCGATGGACACCGGTGTCTGCGCGACCTTCGCCAGGTCCGTGACGCCGATGCCGGTGAGAACGACCGGCAGCAGCAGCATGCGTTTCGCCTCGGCGGGCTCGCCGATCAGCCGGCGTGCCAGGATGTAGCCGACGGCGGCGACGATCAGGATGACCTCGACAGGACCGCTCACGGTCCCACCTCCCCAGTGCTGAACAGGTCGTGTGGACCTGCTCCACGCTAGGAATCCGGCCGTCCGCCGTCGTGGGTCGGCGACCGTATGCCGGGTGGAGATCCGTCTCCACCCACGCGCTCCCCCACCGCGAACGCCGGTGAACGGGGGCCACCGAAAGTCTGGCGTCGAGTTGAACTGGTCTGGTAGCCTTCCTCCCTACGGAAATGAATCGTTTCAAACGGTGCGCCAGCCAGCATGCGCCGGGTGACGAGATGTTCCGGCCGGTTGACCGGTGGAGAAGCGAGGTCTTGACGATGAGGTCGAGCAAGCTCATACAGGGTCGCTGTCGTGCTGCTCCCGCCCGTGCGGCGCCGGGGCGATGGAATCCGGACTGACACGCCGACACCCCCGTGACCCCGCAACCGACCAGCCGGACCCGAACGACAGGTCTGGCCGCTGAAACGTTCCAGCCCGGGATCCGACCACCCGGCTCACCTTCTTCGACGCGGGCGCGGGCGACCAGCCCTTCGCGTCCATCCCCTGTTCCCTCAGCCGCAACGGCACAGTGCAGCGCTACCAGCGGATCAGCCTCCCCTCCCGTTGGCGGCGCATCCGAACGCGGCCACTTCACGCTGCCTTGGAGTCCACATGGGATCGTCAATCGCACGGAAACACCGACCACGGCGCAGAGCACAGCTACGCCGGTTGCGAATCGCCGGCGCGGGAGTGCTCGCGCTGGTGCTGTTCCTGTTACTGCCCACCGCCCCCACCGCGGTCGCCGAGCAGGGCGGCCTCCAGGTCGGCTCGCTCACCACCCAGCACGTGACCGATCCGCTCGGGATCGACACCAGCCACCCACTCCTCAGCTGGGTCATCACGGCGAGCGGGCGGGGAGTTTCGCAGAGTGCGTACGAGATCCGGGTCGCCACGGACGTCGGCAGCCTGCACAGCGGGCGAAACCTGGTGTGGGACTCGGGCCGGGTGCGGTCCGGCCAGTCGTTCGACGTGGCGTACGACGGTCCGGCGCTCGCGTCCCAGACCCGTTACCACTGGCAGGTGCGGGTGTGGGACGAGCACGGCAGGGTTTCCCAGTGGAGCGGCCCGGACGCGTGGTTCGAGACCGCGTTCCTCGATCCCGACCAGTTCCAGGGCAGCTGGATCAGTAGCCCCGCATCCATGGTCGGTCCGGAATTGCTGCTGCGCAAGGACTTCGCGCTGAGCGGCCGGCCGATCACCCGGGCGCGCCTCTACGTCGCCGGCCTGAGCTACCCGTACGTGTCCCTCAACGGGCGGCCGATCAGCGACAACGTCCTCGACTCCACGTTCACCGTCTACGACAAGACAGTCGACTACTCCACGTTCGACGTCACGCGCCTGATGCGCGGTGGCTCCAACGCGATCGCGGTGAGCCTGGGCAACGGCTTCTACGCAGGCGGAGCCGACGACTACCCGGCCACCGGTGAGTCGTGGCAGCCGGCCCAGCCCACGCTGAAGCTGGAACTGGAGGTCTGGGACGCCACCGGCAAGGCGACCCGGGTGGTCACCGACGCGTCCTGGAAGGTCGCGACAGGACCGACCACCGCCAACGCGCCGGACGTCGAGACGTACGACGCCCGCCTGGCGAAGCCGGGGTGGACGCGAACCGGCTACGACGACAGCGGGTGGGCCGCCGACACGGTGCTGCCCAACGCGAACACCGTTCCGTCCTACTCGGGTACGCCGGTCGCGAACTGGATCTGGAACACGCCCGGCGCGTCCACTGCCGCGCCGAAGGGCACGATCTACCTGCGGAAGACCTTCACCGTGGCGAATCCCGCGTCGCTGTCCAGTGCCGTGGTGCGGGTGAACGCGGATGACGGCGATCAGGTGTACGTGAACGGGACCCTGGTGTCCGGTTCACCGGGCACCGTCGTCGATTCGTGGCAGCAGTCGCAGGTCAGTGACATCAAGTCGCTGCTGGAGCCGGGGACGAACGTGATCGCGATCGCCGGTATCGCGAACGCCGCCGACGCCAGTGGTGTCATCGCGACCGCACAGCTGGACTCGACCCGGATCGTCACCGACGGCAGCTGGAAGGCACTGCCCGGCACACCCGCGTCACCGCCCACCGGCTGGAACACGGCCGGCTTCGACGACTCGTCCTGGGCCGCCGCCAACGTGCAGGGCCCGTACGGCTCGTCACCCTGGGGCACCAGTGTCGGTGTCCTGACCGCGCCGGCCGGAGTGCTGCGGGCGCAGCTGATCCCGCCGATCAAGGAGACCGCGACCGTCAACCCGGTCAAGGTCACCAGCCTGCCCGGCGTGAGCACATCGGTCCCGTCCTACACGGGTACGCCGGTCGCGAACTGGATCTGGAACACCCCGGGCGCGTCCAACGCCGCGCCGAAGGGCACGATCTACCTGCGGAAGACGTTCACGGTCACGGATCCGTCGTCATTGTCCAGTGCCGTGCTACGCGTCAACGCGGATGACGGTGATCAGGCCTACGTGAACGGGACCCTCGTATCCGGTTCACCGGGCACCGTCGTCAATTCGTGGCAGCAGTCGCAGATCACCGACATCAAGTCGCACCTGGTGGCCGGCACGAACGTGATCGCGATCGCCGGTATCGCGAACGCCGCCGACGCGAGCAGTGTCATCGCGACCGCACAGCTGGACACGACCCGGATCGTCACCGACGGCAGCTGGAAGGCACTGCCCGGCACACCCGCGTCACCGCCCACCGGCTGGAACACGGCCGGCTTCGACGACTCGTCCTGGCCAGCGGCCAACGTGCAAGGTCCGTACGGCATGGCGCCCTGGAACACCAGCGTCCAGAACCCGAACGGGCCCTCGAAGGTCTACGACTTCGGGATCACCACGTCCGGATGGTCGAAGATCACGATGCGGGGTACCGCGGGCACCAAGGTCCTGATCACCTACTCCGAGCAGCTCAACTCGGACGGTTCGGTCCAACTCGAAGGCGGCCACAGCCAGACCGACACCTACATCCTCAAGGGGAACGGTCCGGAGACGTACGAACCGAAGTACGGCTGGAAGGGCTACCGGTACGTCCAGGTGTCGGTCTCGCCCGGCAGCACGCTTCCCGACATCCTGTCGGCCAAGGGAATCGTGGTGCACACGGCGCTGGCCACGTCCGGGAACTTCACCAGTTCCAGCGACCTGCTCAACCGGATGCATGTCGCGATGACGAACACGATCCTGAACAACCAGTATTCCTACGGCAGTGACACACCGGTCTACGAGAAGGGCGGCTGGACCAACGACAACGGCGACTACGCCACGTCGGAGATGGCCAACTTCGACGCCGAGTCCTACTACGACCACATGATGCAGGACTTCGACGACTCCCAGGACGCGGCGGGCAACATCGGGTTCCTGGTCCCGTCGTCGCCCGGTGACGACAACGTCGACCCGCTGTGGGGCGGATCGTTCGTGCTGATCGAGTACGACGCGCTCCAGCAGTACGACGACCTGGCGATGATCCGCCGTGACTACGGCAACATGGCCGCCTACGTGGATGACATGGCGAACCAGATCGCGTCGACCGGCTACATCTACCAGGGGACGACGTTCGGCGACTGGTCGGTGCCCAGCAACGCCAACCCGCCCTCCAGCCAGATGCTGGGCAGCATGTTCCTGTACCGGGAGGCCGACGACCTGGCCACGCTGGCGGCAGCGATCGGCAACCAGTCCGGCGCGACCAAGTACCGCACGCTCGCGGCGACCATCCGCACGGCGGTGAACAAGGAGTTCTACGACGCCACGGCCCACCGCTACCGCGACCCGCTGGGGCTGAACTCGCACGCACTGGGCGGCCCGAACGGAACCATCACGTCGACCGCCTACGACCAGACGGCCAACGTGTTCGGCCTCGCGTTCGGGCTGGCTCCCGACGGGGACCAGCAGGCCATCGCCGACGGCCTCGCCGCCGACGTCGTGGCCAAGGGCGACCACCTGGCCACCGGCGCCAACGGGTCGAAGTACATCCTCCCGATGCTCAGTCAGTACGGCCACGCCGACCTCGCCTACCAGGTGGCCACCAACCCGACCGCTCCCGGTTGGGGACAGTGGTTCCTGCAGTGCGGCGCCACCACCATGTGGGAGGCGTGGGAGGACGCGTCGTGCAACGTGGCGCGCTCCCGCGACCACGCCTTCATGGGACCGGTGGACGACTGGCTGTTCGGTGGCGTCGCCGGAATCCAGTCCACCGCACCCGGTTTCCGCACCCTGGCGATCGATCCGTACCCGGTCGGCGACCTGA
Organism: Pseudonocardiaceae bacterium; assembly: GCA_035546415.1. Classification (GTDB taxonomy): domain Bacteria; phylum Actinomycetota; class Actinomycetes; order Mycobacteriales; family Pseudonocardiaceae; genus DATEPR01. The sequence goes on along the minus strand of DASZXM010000385.1, from coordinate 276 downwards.
AGAACGCGTCGGGTTCGGAGGACACGCCGCTGGGACGTGTGAGTTCGCGGTGGACCCGGTCCGGGTCGAACTTCGACCTCACCGTGCAGATCCCGGTCGGCGCGCAGGCGTCGGTGTGCGTACCGGCCGGCAACGCCAGGACGGTCACGGAGAGCGGCGTGCCGATCAACAGGGCACAAGGGGTGACCGTGGCCGGCACGCAGGGTTCCTGCGTCCAGGTGCACGTCGGATCGGGGACCTACCGGTTCCACTCGACGCTGTCCTAGCCGCCCGGCT
>DASZXM010000384.1:0-2239 GCA_035546415.1 Pseudonocardiaceae bacterium | reverse complement strand
AGGGAGGTCGGCGGCACGGTCGAGGTCGCCGTGTCGGCGTGGGTGGACCAGCAGACCCGGCGGCTGCGACTTTCCGCCGTCGTCGCGGAACTACAGGCGGGCTGGGAGCCGATCGTCGAGGAGTCGCCACTCCATCTGATGATCGCCGTGGAGCCGGACGCGATCGACCCACGGCGGTGCGTACTGTCCTTCTGGCGCCAGGACGACCCGTCGCGGTGGCCACCCACCCGCGGTGACGTTCGCGAGGTGAACGTGCGCGACCTGGAGCACCGGGTCGACGAGATCATCCTGGCCACGGAGCGGATCTGGGCCGACCAGTCGGCTGCGGCGGTCGTCGAATTCGTACTCGCGCGGAGCATGCTGACATTGCCGGTGTACCGGTGGTGCAAAGAACACCAGTCGGGTGAGCCACGGCCCCTGATCTTCGATTATAGGCTTGTGGTGAGGTCACTGGAGAGAATGCGGACGACCTACTGGCATCGTCCTTGGAAGAAGCGTTGGCACTCCGTGACCGATCATCCGAGCATCGACCGGGTTCACCCATTCGGTGGCGACAATCCGGGCGGACCGATCGACGCCGTCCTCACCGATCCGCGCTGGTTCGGGCTGGTCATGGACGAACCGCCGACCCCGCAACCGTTGCCCGACGCCGGCCCGGACCCGCTGACGGCCGCGTTGCGTGCCGGATTGCCACTGATCTGTTGGCATCCCACGGCGGGATCGGAGGACTTGCGCAAACCCGTGGACTGGCTGCTCGGCGGTGAGGGCGGCTTTGTCGACGTGCCCAGCCGCCGTCAGGTCGCCCTGCGCTCAGCGGCAAATGATTACGATCTGGTTTACGATTTGGTGGTTATGTGGGAAGATCCGTACAGAGTTATCACTTTCGACGGGCCGTCCATCCCGACTCCGCAGTGAGGGGATGCCGCGGATGAGCGTGAACGAGCATGATGCAGGGGTGACGGACCGGCGCTCACCTCATTCTGACGCACCCGACTGGTGGATCTATCGCGGAACCGGACGGCCGATACACGACATCGACGTGACCGAGTTGTTGCCCGCGCCGCCGCCGTGGCGGGACTTCCGTGGCGAGCCGCTGCCCGATCCGGACGTGCCGCCGCCCGATGACGGCGAGGCCGATCGGCGGCTGGGGTCGGAGTTCCATCTGGCCGATTCCGATGTCGACCCGCACGAACTGGACATGATCAACGCGGCGCTGTACCTGCGGCGACCGCTGTTGGTCACCGGGAAACCCGGTGTGGGAAAATCAAGTTCGGCCTACCGGATCGCGCGGGAACTCGGCTTGGGGCGGGTGTTGCGCTGGCCGATCAGCAGCCGCACCACGCTGTCCTCCGGGCTCTACGGCTACGACGCCATCGCCAGGGCCCAGGCCGCCGCGACCGCACACGCCCAGCACGGGGCCCAGGCCGGCGATGAGCCGCCGATCGGCGATTTCATCCGTTTGGGACCGTTGGGCACCGCATTCCTGCCCAGCAGACTACCGCGGGTATTGCTGATCGACGAGCTGGACAAGAGCGAGGCGGATCTGCCGAACGACCTGCTGAGCATTTTCGAGGATGCTGAATTCGCCATTCCGGAATTGGCCCGCATACGGCATCGATCTCCCGAGGTCACCGTGCACACCGATGACCCCCACCGCACCGCGACGGTGATCGACGGACGGGTTCGGTGTCGTGCGTTCCCGATCGTGGTGATGACCAGCAACGGTGAGCGGGAATTCCCGCCCGCGTTCCTGCGCCGTTGCATGCGGTTGGAAATTCAGGACCCGAACGTGGAGCAGTTGGCGGCCATGGTGGCCAACCATCTGCTCGATCCGGACGACGAGCACCGGACGCGGCTGGTGCGGGAGTTCGCCGAACGCAGCCGGGTGGAGAACGGACTGCCCGCCGACCGGCTGCTGGAAGCGGTGTACCTGGCGACGTCCGGTGCCTATCGACCGGACGACGTCGCGTGGCCGCGTCTGCTGGACGCCTTGTGGCGCAAGATCTCGACGGTGCAGTGAGATGGCTCGGCCAGCCGGTGTCCCCGACCCCAGTCCCGCCCATTCGGCAGGGCTCTCGGCGACGGTCCCCGAGACGCGTCAATGGGACATCGACCAGCTCACCTGGGCCGATGTAGCCGACATCGTCTGGCTGGCATCGGCGATGCGGCCCGCCCGGCCGCCGGACCCGCAGGCGCCGGTGCCCGACGATCCGGCACCGCCGGCGCGAGACGACCCGCC
>DASZXM010000383.1:0-19596 GCA_035546415.1 Pseudonocardiaceae bacterium | reverse complement strand
AGGAGATCCGGCGGAACACCAGCAGTGGTGTGCCGGTCCGGACGCCGAGCAGCCGCGCCGTGTCGCGGTCGGCCGCCTCGGCCCAGACGGTCTGGGTCGCGTGGTCGAAGACCACCCCGTGCCGTTCGGCGAGTTGCGTGTAGAGCGAGTCGGTCAGGTCCAGGTCGAGCAGGCCGGGCACGTGACCCCGGTGGTACCAGCCGCGTTCGACGGCCAGCGGGGTGCCGTCGGCGCGGCGCAACCGGTGCAGCCGGAACGCGGTGGCGCCGGGCGACAGGCGCAGTGCGCCCGCGGTCGCAGGCGGCGGCACGGCTTCGGCGGTGCCCAGCACCTCGGTGCTCGGGGTGAGCCCGCGGCGGCGCATGTCCGACGTGAACGACATCAGGTACAGCTGGAGTTCCATGCGTCGCTGCATGGTGTACGTGCCCTTGCCGCGCACCGTGACCAGCAGGCCGTCGCTGACCAGGCGGGCGACGGCGGAGCGGACGGTCAGCCGCGACACGCCGTAGCGTTCGGCGAGCTCCCGCTCGGACGGGATCGCCGAGCCGGGCGGGAGTTCGTTCTCGATCAGCCTGCGCAGGATCTCCCGCAGCTGGACGTGTTTGGGTTTCGGTCCATCCACGATGCGGACCGGCGCGCCGGGCTCGCGCGGCGCGGCGACGACCGGTGCGACGGTGGACTGGACGGCCGGCGCGCCGTTGATCGGCTGGCGCGCGTCGTGGGTCACGGTTCCTCCCGTCGGGGCGTAACTGCGCTCCGGTCTCGCCCGGAGCGCCGGACATTGGTACGTTCCGGTCTAGACCAGTTGGTGCGGGGAGGATGCTCCACCGGGCAAGTGGGTGTCAAGGCTCACAGCGAGTTCTGTCCGGTTGGAAACCGAACTGCTATCAACCGGCCTGTGTCACGATCCCGGACGACACCGGTTGACCGGCCTTTCGAACAGGAGATGGAATGGCTGACGAGCGCGCGGCGAAGATCCTCGCCGCGATCGGCGGTGCGGAGAACGTCATCGAGATCGAACCGTGCATCACCCGGCTGCGGTGCGAACTCGAGGACGGTTCCGTGGTGGACGAGGGTGCCCTGAAGGAGATCGGCGCACACGGCGTGATCCGCGTCGGCGGTGTCGTGCAGATCATCGTCGGCCCCGAGGCGGACACGATCGCCAGCGACATCGAGGACCTGATGGAATGACCGTCCCAGTTGGTTCACCGGTCACCGGGCGGGTAGTCCCGCTGACCGAGGTACCGGACCCGGTGTTCGCCGAGGCCATGGTCGGCCCCGGCGTCGCGGTCATCCCGGCGGCCGAGCCGGCCGACGCGGTGGCACCGGTGGCCGGCACGATCGCGACACTGCACCCGCACGCGTTCGTGGTGGCGACGGAGTCGGGCAAGGCGGTGTTGGTGCACTTGGGCATCGACACCGTCAAGCTCCAGGGCGAGGGATTCACGCTGCACGTGGCCAAAGGCGACACGGTCACGGCCGGGCAGCCCGTGGTGGGCTGGAACCCGGCGGCGGTCGAGGCGGCGGGCTATGCGACGGTGTGCCCGGTCATCGCGCTGGACGCGGGCGCGGACGCCGTGGGCGCACCGCACGGGCAGGGCCCTGTCGCGGTCGGCGACCAGCTCTTCGAGTGGCGCTGACCAGCTGGTCTGGACCATTGGCGAACAGGACGGGGCGCGGTTCCTGACTCGCCAATGGTCTGGACCGGCGTCCATTTGGTCCAGACCACCTCGCCGAACGGACGACACGCGCGTGTGGACGATCGCCTCCACGTTTATCGGCGGCACGTCCGGCACGGTGAATCCGTGAACAACAACGCATGTGCCCACTCCCTGACCGCAGTCCGCGACGAACCGACACCAACCGCACCCGGCGGCGATCCGCGGCCGAGCAACGAAGGCAACTCGCCGCCGGACCAGAGTGGCGGTGACGGCCGTCGGCTCGACCCGACCGCCCCTGACCCGCCCATCGGTCCCGCACGATCGAACGCGGGCGATGACTGGTCAGGCGCCGACCCCCACACCGCCGCCATCCGCCCGGCTGGCGCGGCGACTCGCCCGGCTGGTGGGGCTATCCGCCCGGCTGGTGCGGCCGCTCGCCGGGCTGGCGCGGCGACTCGCCGGACTGGTGCCGCCATCCCCCCGGTCGGTGGGGCCATTCGCTCGGCTGCTGCGGCGACTCGGGTGGTCGGTGTCGCTATCCACCGGGCTGGTGCGGGCACTCGCCTGGCTGGTGCGGCGACTCGGGTGGCCGGTGTCGCTACCCGCCTGGTCGGTGCCGCCATCCGCCTGACTGGTGGGGCTGCTCGCCCGGCTGGTGCGGCGACTCGCGCGGCCGGTGCGGCCATTCGCTCGGCCAGCGCCGCTATCGGCTCGGCCAGCGGCGCCAGTCGTCGCTGGTCGTCGACCGGCTGGCGACGTGCCGCCTTCGTGCCCGCGATCGTCGCGTTGGTCGGCTTCGCCGTTGTCATGCCCGCACCGGCGCTGGTGCTCGGGTTCGCCCTCGTCGGCGCCGCCATGGGAGGCGCTGGGCGGGTGTGGCTCGGGCGGTTGCGGGAGCCCGTCGTGTGTCGCGCGCCCTGGTGCGAAATCGCTGGTGCCGCGCTCTCCGGCACTGTCGGCTGGCTCGGGGCGACGGGGCTGCTGGTCTGGTGGTGGCTGCCGGTGCCGTTGGTGCTGGGCTGGTTCGCCGTGCCGCTCGCGGCCGCCGACGTCCTCCGCGGGCGGCTGCCCAACGCGCTCACCCTCGCCGCCCTGCCCGCGCTCGTCCTCGTCACCGTCCCGTACGAGCCGGCCCCGCTCGCCGGTGCCGCCGTCTTCGGCGCGGCCCACGCCGCCGTCCGGCTCCTCGCGCCGCGCTCGCTCGGTGGCGGCGACGTGAAGCTGGCCGCCGCGCTCGGTGTCGTGCTCGGTGTGCTGGGGTGGGCCGACCTTGTATTGGCGGCGTTCCTCGCCTCTTTGATCACCCTGTCGATCGCCATCGTGACCCGCCGGCGCACCGCCCCGCACGGGCCTGGACTGCTCGCCGCGACCTGGCTCCTCGCGGCGTTGACACCTCTCGCGGGGCTGCCCTACCGTGGCTGAGATTTGGCCAGTCGGACGGTATTCGAAATATCGAACAGTGCCGTGGAGTCAACGATGACATCCCAGTTCCGCGCCGCCGCAGCCGCCGCCGCGCTGCTCGCCAGCCTCGTCACCGCCACCACGACGGCCACCGCCAACGCCGCGACCCCGGAACCCGCGACCCCAAAACCCGTCGCCCACTGGGCGTTCGACGAAGGCCAGGGCACCGTCGCCCACGACTCGTCCGGCAACGGTCACGACGGCACCCTGACCGGCGCGGACGCCGGCTGGGCGCCGGGAAAGGTCGGCCCGTTCGCACTGTCCGTCACCCCACAGTCCGCTGTGGACGCTCCGGCCGGGATCGTCGACACCACGAAGAGCTTTTCCGTGTCCGCGTGGGTGAAACTCGACTCGCTGGCCGGCTACCAGACGTTCGTCAGCGTCGACGGCACCAACCTGTCCGGCTTCTACCTCCAACTGCGCGCCGACTCCGGCACGTTCGCCTTCACCGTGCCGACCGCCGACAGCATCACCTCCGGCGGTGCCGTCGCCTACGCGCCGTGGACGCCCAAGACCGGAACCTGGTACCACCTGACCGGTGTCGACGACCTGGCCGCCGGCAAGGTCGAGCTGTACGTCGACGGCATCCTGCAGGCCGCCGTGCCCGTCGCCGGCACGTGGGCGGCCACCGGGCACACCGCTGTGGGCCGCGGCTTCTACAACCGCGCCCGGGTCGACTGGGTCAGCGGCGACATCGACGACGTCCAGCTCTACCAGCAGGCGCTGACCAGCGACCAGATCTGCGCCTCGTGCACACCCGCGCCCACCACGCTCACCGTCGACACCACCAAGACCGGCCCTCGGGTCAGCCCGACACTGTTCGGCTCGTTCCTGGAGGACATCAGCCATTCCGTCGAAGGCGGCCTCTACGGCGAACTCATCCAGAACCGCAGCATGATGGCCGCCACCACGCCGGACCACTGGTCGGCCCTCGGCGGCGCCACCATCTCCCTCGACCCGACGCATCCGCTCAACGCCGCCCTCACCCGGTCGCTCCTGGTGACCGGCGCCGGGGGAGTGGCCAACGACGGCTTCTGGGGCATCCCCGTCCACCCGGCCACCACGTACACCGCGTCGTTCTTCGCCCAGACCGACCGGACGCAGCGACTGCACGTCGCCATCCGGGGCGCCGACGGCACCGTCTACGCCGGCGGCACCGTCCGGGTCAACGGCGCGAACTGGCACCGGTACACGCTGCGGCTCACCACGTCCCGGACGGCGCCGAACACCAGCGAGGCGACGTTCGTCATCACCAACCAGAGCACCCTGCGGCTGGACCAGGTCTCCCTGTTTCCACCGACGTATCTCAACCGCCCCAACGGTTTGCGCGTCGACCTGATGCGGCGGCTGGCCGCGCTGCACCCGGCGTACCTGCGCATGCCGGGCGGCAACTACCTGGAGGGCCAGACGATCGCGACGCGCTTCAACTGGAAGGCCACCGTCGGCCCGACCTACGAGCGTCCCGGCCACCAGGACGACGCGTGGGGCTACTGGTCCACCGACGGCATGGGCCTGCTGGAGTACCTGGAGATGGCCGAGGAACTGCACGCCCAGCCGGTGCTGGCGATCTGGGCTGGCTACACCCTCAACGGCACCGTCGTCCCGCAGGACCAGCTCGCGCCGTACGTACGCGACGCCGTGGACGAACTCCAGTACGCCACCGGTCCCGTCACGTCCTACTGGGGCGCCAGGCGCGCCCGGGACGGCCACCCGGCCCCGTTCCACATCGGTCTCGTGGAGATCGGCAACGAGGACTTCTTCGACGCGTCCGGCAGCTACCCGCAGCGGTACGCCGCGTTCTACGACGCCCTGCACGCCGCCTACCCGAGCCTGAAGTACATCGCGACCACCCCGGTGACCACCCGGCCCTACGACATGATCGACGAGCACTTCTACGCGCCACCCGCGTGGTTCGAGGCGAACTCGCACCACTACGACACCTACTCGCGCACCGGGCCGCGGGTCATCGTCGGGGAGTACGCCTCCCAGTCCGGCGTGCCCACCCCGGACATCGGGGCGGCGCTGGGCGACGCGTCCTGGCTGGCCGGCCTGGAACGTGATTCCGACGTGGTGACGATGTCCTCCTACGCGCCGCTGCTGGTCGACGTCGACGACGTGACCTGGCCGACGAACATGATCGGCTTCAACGCCGAGACCAGCTACGTGTCGCCGACCTACTACGCCCAGCAACTGCTGGCCGCCCACCACGGCGACACCGTCGTCAGCGCCACCACCGACGCCGGCTCGCAACTCCAGACCCTGGCCACCAGGGACAGCCGGACCGGCACGCTCTTCGTGACAGTGATCAACCCCAGCCCGCTGCCCGAGCCGACGACGGTCCACACCGGCGTCACCGCCCACACCGCCACGGTCACGCAGCTGAGCGGAACCAGTTCGTCGGACACGAACACCATCGCCGACCCCGACCGCATCCATCCCGTGACCAGGACCGTCCGCGGCCTGGCGTCGACCTTCGCCTACGACGTGCCCGCCTACTCGATGACGGTGTTCACCATCCCGGGTCGCCGGACCCCTGGTCGCTGACGCCGTCACCGGCCGGTCAGCGCACCATGGGAGACTCGCAGGGTGTTGCGCTGGATCACCGCCGGAGAGTCCCACGGGCCCGCGTTGGTCGCCGTGCTGGAAGGCATGGTGGCCGACGTCGAGGTCACGACCACCGACATCGCCACCCAGTTGGCCCGCAGGCGCCTCGGCTACGGCCGCGGTGCCCGGATGAAGTTCGAGGCCGACGAGGTGGACGTGCTCGGTGGCGTCCGTCACGGCCACACCATGGGCGGCCCGATCGCCATCCGGGTGGGCAACACCGAGTGGCCCAAGTGGGAACAGGTGATGGCCGCCGACCCGGTCGACCCGGACGTGCTGGCCGACCTGGCCCGCAACGCACCGCTGACCAGGCCGCGGCCCGGTCACGCCGACCTGCCGGGGATGCTCAAGTACGGGTTCACCGACGCCCGCCCGGTGCTGGAGCGCGCCAGTGCGCGGGAGACCGCGGCGCGCACCGCGCTGGGCGCCGTGGCCAGGGCGTTCCTGCGGCAGGTGCTGGGTGTCGAGGTGGTCAGCCACGTCGTGGCGCTGGGTTCGGTGAGCGCCGAGGACGGCGCGCTACCCGGCCCGCACGACCTGGACGTCATCGACGCCAGCCCGGTCCGCGCGTTCGACCCGGCCACGACCGAGGCGATGGTGGCCGAGGTGGACGCGGCCCGCAAGGACGGTGACACGCTCGGCGGCATCGTCGAGGTCGTCGTGCACGGGCTGCCGCCGGGTCTGGGCGCGCACGTGCACTGGGACCGCAGGCTGGACTCGCGCCTGGCGGCCGCGATGGTCGGCATCCAGGCGATCAAGGGCGTGGAGATCGGCGACGGGTTCGCCGTGGCCCGCACCCGGGGCAGCAAGGCACACGACGAGATCGAGCCGGGCGCGGGCGAGGTCGGCGCGAAGGGCGTGCGCCGGACGTCCAATCGGGCCGGTGGCCTGGAGGGCGGCATCACCAACGGCGAGCCGCTGCGCATCCGGGCGGCCATGAAACCGATCTCCACCGTGCCCCGCGCACTGTCCACAGTAGATGTCGTGACCGGTGAGACGGCCGTCGCGATCAACCAACGGTCGGACGTGTGCGCCGTGCCGGCGGCCGGTGTGGTCGCCGAGGCGATGGCCGCGCTGGTGCTGGCCGACGCGGTGCTGGAGAAGTTCGGCGGCGACTCGGTCGCCGAGACCACCCGCAACGCCACGGCGTACCTGGCGTCGGTGGAGGAGCGGTGGTGAGCCCGCGCGCCGTCGTGGTCGGCCCGCCCGGCGCCGGCAAGTCCACGATCGGCCCGCTGCTCGCGGCCCGGCTGGGCGTGGCGTTCCGGGACGTCGACGACGACATCGTGCGCACCGCCGGCAAGGCCATCGCGGACATCTTCACCGTCGACGGCGAGCCGCACTTCCGTGCGCTGGAAGAGGAAGCGGTCGCGGCCGGCCTGTCCGAGCACGCCGGTGTGCTGTCCCTGGGCGGTGGCGCGATCCTGTCCGCCGCCACCCGTGCGCTGCTGGCCGAGCACACCGTGGTGTTCCTCAACGTCGGCACCGCCGAGGGTGTGCGCCGCACCGGGCTGTCCACGGCACGGCCGCTGCTGGCCGGTGTGAACCCGAGGGCGACGTTCAAGGCGCTGCTGGAGGCCCGGCTGCCGCTGTACCGGGAGGTCGCGACCGTCGAGGTCGACACCGACGAGCTGGAACCGGAGCAGATCGTGGCCCGGGTCGTCGCCGAGTTGGGTTCCCCGGTTCGCTGAACACGAAGGAGTGACATGGTCGAGCCGGTGCGGATCACGGTGAGCGCCGAGCGGCCCTACGACGTCGTGGTGGGCCGCGGCCTGCTCGGCGACATCACGGACACGCTGGCCGGCGCGTCCGGCGTGGCGATCATCCACCCGCCGACGCTGGGCGCGACGGCCGAGGTGGTGCGCGCCGAGTTCGTCGAGGCCGGCCTGGACGCGCACCGCATCGAGATCCCGGACGCCGAGGACGGCAAGGACCTGCGGGTCGCCGGCTACTGCTGGGGCGTGCTCGGCGAGATCGGCATGGACCGCAACGGCGTGATCGTCGGTCTGGGCGGTGGCGCCGTCACCGACCTGGCGGGTTTCGTCGCGGGCACGTGGATGCGCGGCGTACGCGTGGTGCACGTGCCGACGACGCTGCTGGGCATGGTGGACGCCTCGGTGGGCGGCAAGGCGGGTATCAACACCGACGCCGGCAAGAACCTGGTCGGCGTGTTCCACGAGCCGACGGCCGTGTTCGCCGACCTGGTGACGCTGGAGACGTTGCCGCGCAACGAACTCGTCGCCGGCATGGCCGAGGTGGTGAAGGCCGGTTTCATCGCCGACCCGGTGATCCTGGACCTCATCGAGGCCGACCCGGCCGCAGCGCTGGACCCGGAGGGCGACGTGCTCGGCGAGCTGGTGCGCCGCAGCATCCAGGTCAAGGCCGACGTGGTGTCCGCCGACCTGCGCGAGTCCAGCCTGCGGGAAGTGCTCAACTACGGCCACACCCTCGGGCACGCCATCGAACGCCGCGAGCGGTACCGGTGGCGGCACGGTGCCGCCGTCAGCGTCGGTCTGGTGTTCGCCGCCGAACTGGCCCGCCTGGCCGGCCGGCTGGACGACGGGACCGCCGAGCGGCACCGCGCGGTGCTGACGTCGATCGGCCTGCCCACCGGCTACGACGCGGACGCCCTGCCGCAGCTGCTGGAGACGATGCGCAGGGACAAGAAGACCAGGGCGGGCGTGCTGCGGTTCGTGGTGTTGGACGGACTGGCCAAACCGGGCCGCCTGGAAGGTCCCGACCCGAGTCTGCTGGCCGCCGCGTACTCCGCCGTCGCCGGTTCCGGCCCGTCGAACCAGGGGGTCTTCCTGTGAGGGTGTTCGTGCTCAACGGGCCGAACCTGGGCCGGCTCGGTACGCGGGAACCGTCGGTGTACGGGCACACCACGTACCAGGACCTGGTGCGGCTGTGCCAGAAGACCGGGTCCGAGCTGGGCATGCAGGTCGAGGTCCGGCAGACCGACAGCGAGGCCGTAATGCTCGGCTGGCTGCACGAGGCCGCCGACGACGGCGTCCCGGTGGTGCTCAACGCGGGCGCGTGGACGCACTACTCGATCGCGGTCCGCGACGCGTGCGCCCAGCTCACCGCACCACTGATCGAGCTGCACATCTCCAACACGCACAAGCGCGAGGAGTTCCGCCACCACAGCTACATCTCGGCCGTGGCGACGGGCGTGATCCTCGGGTTGGGCGTGCGCGGCTACCCGCTGGCGCTGCGCTGGCTGGCCGACCACGAGACGACGGGCTGACCGGAATCCGCTGGCGTCCCGGCCGGCACGGGCGGCATGATCGCCGGTCGTGACAGAGTCCCCACCCGAGTTGGCCACGCGGCGGTTGCGGTTGCGGCCGCTGCGCAGGGCCGACGTCGACGCTCTCGTGCCGGTCTACGCGGACCCCGACGTCACCCGCTACTTCAGCGCGCCCGCGCCGGACCGGGCTGCCGTGCGGAAGATCGTGGAGCGGCGGCTGACCCGGCCGCTGCGCGCCGGCATGGGCAGCTGGGTGCTGGACCGCGACGGCGTGACCGTCGGGCTCGCGCACATCTGGCCGTCCCGGGAGATCCCCGGCCACCCGCCGGAGATGGGCTGGCTGCTGGGCAAGGAGTACTGGGGCAACGGCCTGGCCACCGAGGCCGCGCGGGCCGTCCTCGATCACGGCCATCACCGGCTGGGCCTGCCCGTCGTGTGGGCGCTGGTGCACCGGGAGAACACGGCCAGCCTCGCCGTCGCCGCCCGGTTGGGCATGTTGGACGTCGGTGAGGGCTTCTACCACGGCGGGCCGCACCGGGTGCTGGCCGCCGAGCAGGACGTGACCGGCGGTCTGCACCACGTCGAACTGTGGGTACCGGACCTGGCCCGGTCCGAGGCGTCGCTGGGGTGGCTGCTCACCCAACTGGGCTGGCACGTCGTGTCCCGCTGGCGCGACGGCGTGAGCTGGCAGCTGGGCAGCACGTACGTCGTCCTGGAGGCGTCCCCGGACCGCAGCGCCGCGCGCCACGACCGGCTGCGGCCCGGTCTGAACCACCTCGCGCTGCACGCCGGTGCCCCCGCCCGGGTCGACGAGTTGACCGCCGCGGCGCTGGGCCGGGGATGGCGGCTGCTGTTCGCCGACCGGCACCCGCACGCGGGCGGCGACCACCAGTACGCCGCGTACCTGGAGGATCCGGACGGCTTCGAGGTCGAACTCGTCGCCGGGACATGACGCGCCACACCGCAATCCGGACCGCTTCGCCCGTTTGAGTGACCCCCTTCTGTACCCTGGTTCGGGCGGCGAGGGCCGCCTGGTCGAGGGCCGGCACCGCGGAGGTCGCACCGGGATGGGGATCCCCCACAGAGTTGGTCGTTGGGCCGTCACGGCTCTCGCGTTGGGCCTCGTCCTCGCGGGCTGCTCCGGCCAGACCCTGATCCCCCAGGCGGACGGCACCAAACCCGTGTTGCCAGCCGAGCACCAGGGCAGCCGGGCCCCACAGCGGCCGGTGGCGCTGGTCACCGGCGGCAACCGGCACAGCTCCGGCGTGATCGCGTCCGGCGGGCCGGCGTCGCCGTACAACTACGCACCGAGCGTGATGGCCACCGACGGCGGTTACCGGATGTGGTGGTGCGGCCAGCTGCCCGGCGCCGCGCGCCCCGGTGACCAGATCCTGTACGCGACGGGAACGTCGCTGAACGGCCCGTTCCACGGCCCGAACGGCGCCGCGGCCGACCGGGTGTTCAGCAACAGTCCGAACGCCTTCGACGGTCTGCACACGTGCGACCCGTCGGTGATCGAGGTCGCCGGCACCTACTACCTGTACTACACGGGCACGGCCGACCCGAACGGCGTCAACAACGGGATCGGCCTGGCGACCAGCAAGGACGGCGTGCACTGGGTGCGCGCCAACGGCGGCACGCCGATCGTGTCGTCGGCCGGTGACCGGCAGGGCGCCAACGCGTACGGCGCGGGCCAGCCGTCCGCGCTGTACGTGGACGGCATGTACTACCTGATGTTCACCGACACCACCGGCGCGGCGGCCGACGCCAACGGCGCCGGCCAGTTCGTGCTGCGCTCGCCCGACCCGGCGTTCCAGAAGAACGTCCAGGCGTTGGGCAACGACGGGTTCACGGCGGTGAACAGTGCGACGTCCCCGCGCACCAGGTCGGTGTCGGAGTCCACGACGTCGGACTGGATGTGGGTGGACGCCCTCAACGCGTTCGCCATCGCCAGCGATGCCCCCGGCGGCACGTCGATCACGTTCTGGGACAAGGACTTCACCAGCCACCCCTACAACGGGTTCACCATCGGCGGCGCGCAGCGCGAGGGCCCCGGCCTGGTCCGCACGGCCGACGGCCACGCCCCGGTGTCGACCAGCGCGCCGTGCGCGCAGGTGCCGGTGGACGTCGTCCGCCCGACGGCCCAGGGCGCCGGGCCGACCGCCCTGAAGCACTTCGGCGTCGACATCGACGGTCTGAGCGCCTGCCGGGGCAAGACGGCGTTGACGCTGCTCAACGGCTTCGCCGTGCCCGCCCCGGACCGCACCGTCGACATCGTCGTCGGGGACCACCTCGTCGAGGTGGAACGCCGGTCGGTCGCGTTGGCGCTGGCCGCGGGCATGGTGGACGACCCGCCCGCGGTGGTCGACTCGCTGCCGGTGGCCGCACACCTGCGGGCCGGGGCGTCGATCGTCACGGCTCCGGGCCGCCCCGTGGGCGTGCGGATGGACGACGGCCGGCTGTGGGTGCTCGGGTCGGCGCGGATCGCGCAGCTGAACTCGTCGAAGGTCCTCACGGTGACCGACGCCGAGTGGGACTCCTACCCGGCCGGCACCGACCTGAGCACGCTGCGCCCCTGACACGTGGCCGGGCATGAGAAAAGCGGCACGGACGACATCCGTGCCGCTTCGGTCGTCCCGGGCTCAGCGGACCAGCGTGCCGCGGAACCGCTCAACTTTTGGGTTGTCGATCGGGTCTTCCTTGTCGTTCGGTGACTGCAACCGCCCGCCGACCGCGATTCCCAGCCCGGCCGGGAGCATGATCAGCAGCGCGATGAACGCCGCGTCACCGGTCAGGGCGGAGCCCAGCGCCCAGATTCCGGTCTGGTCCACGAAGATCGCCTTCGCGATCACGCTGAGCAGTCCGGCCAGCACGCCGGCGATCAGCGCGCCGTAGAACCAGTTCATGCCTCTGCGCGGTTTGCGCAGCCACCCGTCGATACCGCCCCACAGGCCGCTCACCCCGACCAGCAGCGCGAGCACGACCGGGTCGAGCACCGAGCCACTGGAGGGATGGCTGACCTGAACTTCCGCGAGCAGGGTCTCCGCGGCCGCGTAGACCACGGCCATGGCGCAGCCGCGCACCAGCCAGGGTTGCATCGGCTCAGCGTAGACGAGTGATGTGACCGGTGAGTAGGGGAGTCCGGCCCGGTCGGCCCACTATGGTCGAGCGTGTGCCCGAACAACACGTGACCCGGAGGGCCGAGCTGCGCACCCACCTGCGTGCCGCCGGCCTGGACGCCCTGTTCGTCGTCGACCTGCTCAACATCCGCTATTTGACCGGGTTCACCGGGTCGAACGCGGTGCTGGTGGTGTCGGCCGACGACGAGGGCCGGACGCTGCTGTGCACCGACGGCAGGTACCTGACCCAGTCGGCCGTCGAGGTGCCGGAGTTGGAGCGGGTCATCGACCGTGCGTCCGACCTGGCGCTGCTGGCCAGGATGGCCGCGGCCGCCGGTGACTACGGCCGGACCGGCTACGAGAGCCACCACGTGACCGTCGACCAGTTGGAGTCGCTGGAGGCCGTGGCGGGCGGGATCGACCTGGTCCGCGCGCCCGGTCACGTGGAGCGGCTGCGGCTGGTCAAGGACGAGACCGAGATCGAGGCGCTGCGCATGGCGTGCGCGGCGGCCGACCGGGCGCTGGCCGACCTGATCGAGCACGGCGGCCTGCGACCCGGCCGCACCGAGCGGGAGGTCGGCCGGGAACTGGAGGACCGGATGCTCGACCACGGCGCGGCCACCCTGTCGTTCGAGACGATCGTGGCGGCGGGCGCGAACTCGGCCATCCCGCACCATCGGCCCACCGACGCCGAGCTGAAGGCCGGTGACTTCGTGAAGCTGGACTTCGGCGCGCAGGTCGACGGCTACCACTCCGACATGACCCGCACCGTGGTGCTCGGCCCGCCCGCCGAGTGGCAGGCCGAGACGTACCAGCTGGTCGCGGAGGCGCAGGCGGCCGGTCGGGCCGCGCTCGCACCGGGCACGGACGTCCGGGACGTGGACGCCGCCGCCCGTGGTGTCATCGAGGCGGCCGGCTTCGGCGAGCAGTTCCTGCACGGTCTCGGGCACGGCGTCGGACTGGAGATCCACGAGGCACCCGCGTTGTCCAGGACCGGTGACGGTAGACTCGCCGCTGGCATGGCGGTCACCGTCGAACCCGGGGTGTACCTCGCGGGCCGCGGCGGAGTCCGGATCGAGGACACGCTCGTGGTGCGGGAGACCGGACCGGAGCTTCTGACCCTGACCACCAAGGATCTCGTCGTCGTGTAGTCGACAGGCGGGGTCGGCACGTTCATCCCATCGCGCAACAGGAGAAGCTACAGCCGTGGCCACCACCAATGACCTGAAGAACGGCCTGGTTTTGAACCTGGACGGCCAGCTGTGGTCCGTCGTGTCGTTCCAGCACGTCAAGCCGGGTAAGGGCGGTGCGTTCGTGCGCACCACGCTCAAGCACGTGTTGTCCGGCAAGGTGGTCGACCGCACCTTCAACGCGGGCACGAAGGTCGACACGGCCACCGTCGACCGCCGTGAGATGACCTACCTGTACAAGGACGGCAGCGAGTTCGTGTTCATGGACACGGACACGTACGACCAGCTCAACGTGCCCGGCGAGACCGTCGGCGACGCGGCCAACTATCTGCTGGAGAACCAGTCGGCGATGGTCGCCACGCACGAGGGCGTCGCGCTGTACGTGGAGCTGCCGGCGTCGGTCGAGCTGCTGATCCAGCACACCGACCCGGGTCTGCAGGGCGACCGGTCCACCGGTGGCACGAAGCCGGCCACGCTGGAGACCGGTGCGGAGATCCAGGTGCCGCTGTTCGTGTCCACTGGCGAGAAGGTCAAGGTCGACACCCGCGACGGGCGGTACCTGGGCCGTGTCAACGCCTGACCCACGCCGACGCCCGATCGCCGGGGCTCGGCGGAAGGCTCGGAAACGGGCGGTTGACGTCCTCTACGAAGCGGACATCCGGGACGTCGATCCCGTGACACTGCTGGCGGACCGGGTGGGCTCACCCGACGTGCCGCCGGTGAACGACTACACGGTCACGCTCGTCGAGGGCGTGACCGCGAACCGCGCCCGGATCGACGACGTCCTCGCCGAGCACTCGGAGGGATGGTCGCTGCCGCGGATGCCGGCCGTCGACCGGGCGGTGCTGCGGCTGGGGCTGTACGAGCTGCTGTGGTCGACCGACGTGCCACCGGCCGTGGTCATCGACGAGGCCGTCGAGCTGGCGAAGTCGCTGTCCACGGACGACTCGCCCCGGTTCGTCAACGGCGTGCTCGGCAGGATCGCCGGCATCGCCGACCAGCTGCGCGCCATCCTCTGACCCGGCGCCGACGGCGATCGGCGAGGACGGTGCCGGCGAGGACGGTGCCGGCGCGCCCCGACCACCCGGCCGGCCATCGGCAACCGGCCGGGTGCGCGTGACGCGCTCACTCCTCCTTGGACGGACGCGCCTCGGGCGGCAGCACGCCCCAGTCGATCAGCTGCTCGGTCAGCTCGCCCGGCGTCATGTCGTAGATGATCGCCAGCGACCGCAGGTCCTCCGTGCGGATCGACAAGACCTTGCCGTTGTAGTCGCCACGCTGGCTCTGGATCGTCGCCGCGTACCTGGCCAGCGGGCCGACCTTCTCCGCCGGCAGCTGCTGCAGACGTTCCAGGTTGATCACGATCTTGGTCGCCGGCTCGGCACCCGAAGGCACCCTGCCCTCGGGCAGCAGCTCGGCTACCGGCACCCCGTAGAAATCGGCCAGCTCGGCCAGCTTCTGCACGGTCACCGCCCGGTCGCCGCGCTCGTAGGAGCCGACGACCACTGCCTTCCACCTACCACCCGACTTCTGCTCAACGCCGTGCAGTGACAGCCCCTGCTGCTGCCGGATGCCGCGCAGTTTGGCGCCCAGCGCCTTGGCGTAGTCGCCCATGTGACGGTTCTCCGTTCGTTCGCCCCGTCAGCCGGTATCCGAGCGCCGCGGGGAGCCTGAGATCGATACGCAGAGTAATGGTTACTCCTTGTCGTCACCAGGTCAAGCTGATCCGGCTGCGTCATCCGGGCGAGACGTCCGACACCACCCGCACGGGCGACTTTCGCGACCTGATACCGTGCAGGTCAGCCCCGGTATGAGCCGGGAAAGACGTCCTTTAAGGACCCGTCCGGTGAGGCGGGGAAGGAGGTCCACCGTGGCGCCACGAACGCGTGGCGCGGCGGAGCCTGGGCAGGAGCGGGAGCTTCTGTCGGCAGGCGATGTCGCGCGCACCGTCGCCCGAATGGCCCATCAGATCATCGAGAAGACGGCACTGGACGCCGACCGCGTACCACCGGTCGTGTTACTGGGCATCCCCCGGCGTGGGGCCCCGCTGGCCAGGCGGTTGGCCGAGCGGATCGTCGAGTTCAGCGACGTCCGCGTGCCCGTCGGCACCCTCGACATCACCCTCTACCGCGACGACCTGCGCCACCGGCCACCGCGGCCGCTGGAGTCCACCCGGCTGCCCGAGGGCGGCGTCGACGACCACCTGGTCGTCCTGGTGGACGACGTGCTGTTCTCCGGTCGGACCGTGCGTGCCGCGCTGGACGCGCTGCGCGACCTGGGCCGGCCGCGGGCGGTGCAGCTGGCCGTGCTGGTCGACCGGGGACACCGCGAGTTGCCGATCCGGGCCGACTACGTCGGCAAGAACGTGCCCACCGCACGGTCCGAGGAGGTCGCCGTGCTGCTGGCCGAAGTGGACGGCGCCGACGCCGTCCTGTTGCGCAGGGGGCGGTCGGAATGAAACACCTGCTGTCCACCTCCGGTCTCGACCGGACCGCGGCCACCGCGCTGCTGGACACCGCCGACGAGCTGAAGGCGACGCTGCTGGGCCGTGAGGTGCGGAAACTGCCCACGCTGCGCGGCCGGACCGTGATCACCCTGTTCTACGAGAACTCCACCCGCACCCGGGTGTCGTTCGAGATCGCCGGCAAGTGGATGAGCGCGGACGTGGTCAACGTCTCAGCCAGCGGGTCGTCGGTGAACAAGGGGGAGTCGCTGCGGGACACCGCGCTCACCCTGGCCGCCGCCGGAGCCGACTGTGTGATCGTCCGGCACCCGGCGTCCGGCGCGGCCGACCGGCTCGCCGGCTGGCTGGCTGACCAGGGCGTCAGCGTCGTCAACGCGGGCGACGGGATGCACGAGCACCCCACACAGGCGCTGCTGGACGCGGCCACGCTGCGCGAGCGGCTGGGTGACCTGGCGGGCAGGCGGATCGCGATCGTCGGTGACGTGCTGCACAGCCGCGTGGCCAGGTCGAACGTACACCTGCTGCGTACGCTGGACGCCGAGGTGGTGCTCGTGGCGCCGCCGACGCTGCTGCCGGTCGGCGTTGCGGCGTGGGGAGCCGAGGTGTCCCACGATCTGGACGCCGAGCTGCCCGCGCTGGACGCCGTGATGATGCTGCGGGTGCAGGCCGAGCGGATGCACGGCGCGTTCTTCCCGTCCGCGCGGGAGTACTCGGTCAGCTACGGCCTGTCCCCGGGCCGGGCGGCCATGCTGCCCGACCACGCCGTGGTGCTGCACCCCGGTCCGATGCTGCGCGGCATGGAGATCGCGTCGGTGGTCGCCGACGCGCCCAACTCCGCCATCGTCGACCAGGTGCGCAACGGGGTTCACCTGCGGATGTCGGTGCTGTACCACCTGCTGGCCGGAGAGGACTCATGAGCGTGACGCTGGTTCGGGGTGTCCGGCCCTACGGCGAGGGCGACCCGGTTGACGTGCGGATCGCCGACGGTGTCATCGCCGAGATCGGGCCGAACCTGGCCGCCGAGGGCGACGTGGTCGACGCGGGCGGCCAGGTCGCGCTGCCCGGTTTCGTCGACCTGCACACCCACCTGCGCGAGCCCGGCCGGGAGGACACCGAGACGATCGCCACCGGTTCGGCCGCTGCCGCGCTCGGCGGGTACACGGCCGTGTTCGCCATGGCCAACACCGATCCGGTCGCCGACAACGCCGTCGTCGTGGAGCACGTGTGGCGGCGCGGCCGGGAGGTCGGGCTGGTCGACGTGCACCCGGTGGGCGCGGTGACACTCGGCCTGGCGGGGGAGCGGCTGGCCGAACTGGGCACGATGGCCCGGTCAGCGGCCGCGGTGCGGATGTTCTCCGACGACGGCCACTGTGTCGCCGACCCGCTGGTGATGCGCAGGGCCCTGGAGTACTCCACGGCGATCGGCGGCGTCATCGCGCAGCACGCCGAGGAACCCAGGCTCACCGTCGGCGCGCAGGCGCACGAGGGGGAGCAGGCCGCGCTGTTGGGCCTGGCCGGCTGGCCGGCCGCGGCCGAGGAGGCCATCGTGGCTCGGGACTGCCTGCTGGCCGCCGCCGTGGGCGCGCGGCTGCACGTGTGCCACGTGTCCACATCGGGTACCGCGGACCTGCTGCGGTGGACCAGGAGCCGCGGCACCACGGGCGTCTCCGCCGAGGTGACACCGCACCACCTGCTGCTCACCGACGAGCGGCTGGCCGGCTACGACCCGGTCAACAAGGTCAACCCGCCGCTGCGCACCAAGGCCGACGTCGACGCGCTGCGGGCGGCGCTGGCCGACGGCGTGATCGACTGCGTGGCGACCGACCACGCCCCGCATGCGCCGCAGGACAAGGACTGCGAGTGGTCGGCGGCCCGCCCGGGCATGCTCGGCCTGCAGACCGCGCTGTCGGTCGTGGTCCAGACGATGGTGCACACCGGCCTGCTGGACTGGCGTGGCGTAGCCCGTGTGATGAGCGAACGTCCGGCCGACATCGGCGGACTGCCCGACCAGGGCCGTCCGATCGCCGTCGGCGAACCCGCGAACCTGGTCCTGGTCGACCCGGACGCCACGTGGACCGTCCGGGGCGCGGACCTGGCCAGCATCGCGGGTAACACACCGTACGAGGGGATGACCCTGCCCGCCCGGGTCGTCACCACGATCTCGCGCGGCCGCGTGACCGCGCACGAGGGAAGGGTGCGCGCATGACCCGCCTGCTGCTCACCGTGCTGGTGATCCTGTTCTTCGCGGTGTGCGCCGCCGCGATGTGGTGGGGGTGGCGCAACCGGCAGCGCCGGCAGTCCTACCTGCCCGCGCCGCCGCAGCCGCCCGCCGAGCGCGGCGAACCGCTGCTGCCACCTGCCCGTGGCGTCTACGTGAGCACGACGACGGCGGACAACTGGCAGGACCGGATCGCCGTGCACGGCTTGGGTTTCCGGTCCGACGCGACCCTGTGGCTGTACGCCGACGGGCTGCTGGTGGAGCGAACTGGTGCCGATCCGCTGTGGATTCCGGCGGGCGCGCTGATCGACGCTCGTACCGGGCGCGCCATGGCCGGCAAGGTCATGGGCATCGAGGGGCTGCTGGTCGTCACCTGGCAGCTGGTCGGGTACCGGTTGGACACCGGGTTCCGGGGGGATGACAAGGACACCTACGGCGAGTGGGTCGACGCGATCGGTTCGCTCACCGCGAACGGCACGGCCACGGCCGGTGCGCAGGGAGGCGATGAACGGTGACCCCGCCAGCCGACACCGGTCGGGCAGTGCTCGTCCTGGAGGACGGCCGGACGTTCCCCGGCCGCGCGTACGGCGCCCAGGGCCGGGCGCTGGGCGAGGTGGTGTTCTGCACCGGCATGACCGGTTACCAGGAGACCCTGACCGACCCGTCCTACCACGGGCAGATCGTGGTCCAGACCGCGCCGCAGATCGGCAACACGGGCTGGAATGACGATGACGACGAGTCCAACCGGATCTGGGTCGCCGGGTACGTCGTGCGCGACCCGGCCCGGGTGCCGTCCAACTGGCGGTCCACCCGGCCGCTGGACGTGGAACTGGCCCGACAGGGGATCGTCGGGATCGCCGAGGTGGACACCAGGACCCTGACCCGGCACATCCGGGAGCGCGGCGCCATGCGGTCCGGCGTGTTCTCCGGGACGGCCCTCCACGGCGTCCCGGTCGACGACCTGGTCGCCCAGGTGCGCGCCGGCCGGCAGATGCTCGGCGCGGACCTCGCGGGCGACGTCACCACAGCCCGGACCTACACCGTCGCGGCGGCCGGTGAACGCCGGTTCCGGGTCGCCGCCCTGGACCTGGGCATCAAGTCGAACACACCGCGAATGCTGGCCGCCCGCGGCGTCGAGACACACGTCCTGCCCCTGACGTCCACAGTGGACGACCTGTTGGCCGTCGGACCGGACGGCGTGTTCTTGTCCAACGGCCCCGGTGACCCGGCCACCCAGGAACACGCGGTCGCGCTCACCACGGCCGTGCTGGAGCGGCGCATCCCGCTGTTCGGCATCTGCTTCGGCAACCAGATCCTGGGCCGCGCACTGGGCCGGGACACCTACAAGCTGCGCTACGGCCACCGCGGCATCAACGTGCCGGTGATCGACGCGGCCACCGGCCGGGTCGCGATCACGTCGCAGAACCACGGGTTCGCGCTGGAAGGCGAACGCGGCGAACGGTTCGACACCCCGTTCGGCGCGGCCACCGTCAGCCACCACTGCCCCAATGACGGCACCGTCGAGGGGCTGCGCTGCACCGACGTGCCCGCGTTCTCCGTGCAGTACCACCCCGAGGCGGCCGCGGGCCCGCACGACGCCGCCGTGCTGTTCGACGAGTTCATCGACCTGAT
>DASZXM010000382.1:0-12010 GCA_035546415.1 Pseudonocardiaceae bacterium | reverse complement strand
GGTCTTCCAGAAGATGTCGTTACCGGTGAGGAACGCGGCGTTGACCCCGGCGTCCAGAGCGGACTGGACGTTGGCCCGCTGCTCGTTGGACCAGTACTCGTCGTGGCCGACCGTCATGAACACCTTGTGGTTCTTGATCAGGCCGCCGCGCCGCGCCGTGTCGACGTCGGTGGTGTAGCTGACGTCGTAGCCGTTCTCCTCCATGAAGTACACCATGGGGACCTCGGCGTTGAAGATGAAGTTCTCGTCGCCCTGACCGGACAGTGGCCGGTTGTAGCTGACCGCGTACGACGCGCCGTTGGTGCCCGGTCCGGTGCCGGTGTAGAGGCTGTCGCCGCCGTAGGCGTTGTAGGCCTCCCACGTCTCGTCGGACGTCTGGAACAGGACGTCGGAGTGACTGCTGTCGTCGCGGATGACGAACGCCATCTCGTTCTCGCCGCCGGTGTCGTTGCGGTGCAGGACGGCGTAGTACAGACCGGACACGGCGGTCGTGGGCACGTTCCAGGTGGCGGTCACCGCCCAGTTGCCGCAGTCGGTCATCGCCGTCGTCGGGTCGACGTCACACTGCGGCTGGTTCGTCCTGGTGCTCACGGTCAGGGTCTTGACCAGCCGTGCGCCCGCGCCGCGGTAGTAGCCGAGGCGGAAGATCTGGATGTTGTAGGACGACGCGGTGGTGTCCACCTTGAACTGGACGGTGCCACCGGGCGTCGAACTGATGTCGGTGGTGAACCCGGTGATCGACGGGTCGTCCGAGTTGACCTGCCAGTCCGGGGTGCCGTCCTGATCGTTCTCGCACGCCACTGGATTGACCACGGGTGCGGCACACGGGTCGGTGCTCGCCGACGCCGGGGCGGTCATCACCAGTGTCGGCACCACGATCGCGGTCGCCACCAGGGCCAGCGACGTGACCAACTGCACCACCGTGGTGCGCAGCGTGGTCACTCCGCCCTGCTTTCTCGCCATGCCTGTCTCGCCTCTCAACAGCCCGGCTGGTCGTTCCGCCCATTTTGTGAATGCCGAGAATTCACAAACAGGGAAAAGCTTCATCGAAAAGTGCAAACCCGTGTCGGGGATCACGGGAATGTCACGTGATGCTGTGAATTTCAGGTGACGTCCCAGCCGGTGAGACACCGGACGCGGGCACGCCTGAAAGTCGCGGTTTATTTGTCAACCCGCGAATCGGTGACGGCGCTCCACTTGTTACACAGATTGGCCAGGTTCGGCCTTCTGGCGGTGTCCGGGTGATGGGGATTACCCACGGCACGCGTTCAATCACTCATATCGTGTCATCCGTCCGGCTGAGTGCCGGCGCGTCCGGGTCGAGCACCTCCACCCGCAGCGGCACCGTGCCCTTGTCCACGCACTGTCCGGACCGCGCGTCCCACACCCAGTGGTGACGCGGGCACTCGATGACGCCACCCCCGATGTCGGCGAACGTCAGGTCCTCGCCGGCGTGCGGGCAGAACCGCTGCAACCGCAGCCCGTCCCGCTCGATCGTCTCGGTGTTCTGGCGTTCCCGCAGCATCTGCATGGTCTGCACCGGCTGGTGGCCGTAGCGCAGCAGGCTCATGAAAGTCAGGTCGAACAGGTCGGGATGCCGGTGCAGGCCCACCCGCATGGACAGCAGCGCCTCCTCCCAGCCGGCCCGCCCGTCCACGACGATCCGCAGCACCCGCGGTGACATGAGCAGGGTGTACTCCGGGTCGTAGGGCTCCTCGCCCTCGATCACGAAGTCCTCGGCCAGCCTGCCCAGTCGCACGTTCCAGTTCTCGGTGCCCGCGACCAGCCGGATGTCCTTGCTGAAATCGCCCAGAAAGCGTTTGTTCCAGCGTTGCAGGGTGCCGAAGTAAGCCTCGATCTCGGCCATCGAGACGGTCGGCTCCGGGCCGGTGTGGAACGCTTCCCACTCGTCCTTGCGGCGCGTCCGGTAGGCGGTCAGGTCCTCGTCCAGCCGACTGCCCTCCGGTGTCGCCGTCCGGATCGAGTGGTCACCATTTCCATCTACAAGAATGTCGTCGCCGGGGCCGATCCGGACGACCGGCACACCGGGGCACGCCGCGGCGAAATCGTCGGCCACCTGTTCCCAGATCGGGAAGATCGTGGTGTCCCGGTCGTTGAACTCGGCCAGGTCGGGATCCAGGAAACACGCCGGGCCCGCCGAGGGCAGGTACGCCTTCGCGCCGGTGATCCGGACCTTCCGGTACAGCGTGTCCATCAGATCGGACCGGACCTGCTCGACCTTGCCCGCCATCACGTGCGGCGGATAGTCGTAGCAGTTCGGGTACCACATCGCGCCGGAGTACTGCGCGGCCAGCAGATCGACGTCGGTCGGCAGTTCGGACATCGGCGTGTTGCAGTCGTTGAGGTCCAGGAAGCGGTAGCCGCCCAGGTCCAGCAGCAGGCCGCTGTCCTCCTTGTGACTGGTGTCCAGGTACATGGTCGCCGTCACGCCCGGCGCCAGCTCCAGCGACTCCCGGTGCTCCAGCGCCACCACGTTCGGGAATCCCAGCTCGCGGAACCGCTTCACCATGATCTTCGACCGGTACTTCGGCACGATCACCGTGACGTCGGTGTCCAGCCGCTCCAGGAGCCGGCGGTCGAAGTGGTCCTCGTGGGCGTGCGACACGTACAGGTAGTCGAACGGGCCGTCCAACACCTCGGGCAACAGGTCCCGGTTGTCCGGGAACGGGAACCACGAGTCGAGGAACGCCGGGAAGAACCACGGGTCCATCAGGATCCGGCAGCCGGCGTGCTCCACCACGAAACCGGCGTGTCCCAGGTACCGGACCGACGTCATGCCGACATCTCGGCTTCCCACCACCGCACCAGGCCGCGCAGGCCGTCGGCCAGGGTGATCTCCGGCTTCCAGCCCAGGTCCCGCGCCGCGGCCGAGATGTCGGCCAGCCGCCTGCTCACGCCACCGCCCGTCGTCCGGGCCGGGCCGTGTTCGGGCACCAGGTCCGAGCCCATCGCGGCGAGCAGCTCGTCGGCCAGGCCGCGCAGGCTCGTCTCGGTGGCCGACGCGATGTTGTACACGCTGTTCGTCACGTCCGCGCGCGCCGCGAGCAGGTTCGCCCGCGCGATGTCGTGGACGTGCACGAAGTCCATCGTCTCGGTGCCGTCGCCGAAGATCACCGGCGGCTGGCCCTGGGAGATCTTCTCCATCCACCGGATGAACACCTCGGTGTACCGGCCGTAGGTGTCCATCCGCGGCCCGTACACGTTGAAGTAGCGCAGCGCCACGTAGTCCAGCCCGTACATGGCGTGGAAGCTGCGCAGCATGCCCTCGTTGAACTCCTTGGCCGCGCCGTAGAACGTGTCGTTGTTGTACGGGTGGTGCCGTTCGTCGGTGGGGAACACCTCGGCCAGCCCGTACACCGACGCCGACGACGACGCGATCACCTTCGCCACCTCGGCGGCCGCTGCCGCCTCCAGGACGGTGAACGTGCCGTCCACCAGTGTCTCCAGCGCCAGCCGCGGCTCCTGCGCGCACTGCGTGATCCGGATCGCCGCCAGGTGGAACAGGACGTCGATCCCCGCGGTCAGCTCACCGACCAGCCGCGGGTCGTTGATGTCGCCCTCGACGACGGTCAACCGGTCACCCGCACGCTCGGCCGCTCCCGCCAGGTTCTCCCGGCGCCCCCGCACGAAGTTGTCCAGCACGATCACCTCGGCCGCCCCCGCGTCGACCAGGAGGTCGACGATCGCGGACCCGATGGTCCCGGCCCCGCCGGTGACCAGGATCCGCTGGCCCTCGATCCGCTGTCCTGCCGAGCTGTTCACACGATCCCCTTCTGGTCCCCGGCCACGGCGGTGGCGGGAGTGTCGTCGACGCCGAGCACGGGCATGAACGCGCCGCCCTCGCTCAGGCTGGCCGAAGCCGCTTCGAGTATGGCCAGCACCCGCACACCCGACCAGCCGTCGGTGAGCGGCCGGCGTCCTTCCGTGATCGACGCCGCGAACTCGGCGAGCACGCCGCGCAGCGCCTCCCGCTCCGGCAGCGCCGGAGCGACCATGTCACCGAGCCGGTACGACACCATCGCCCGGGTCCGGTCGTCGTCACCGGTCCGGTCCACGCCACGGTCGTAGATGGACAGCCGCTGGCTCGGGTTCAGGTCGTCCCACACGACCGTGTGCGTCGACCCGCCGATCACCATCGTGCGGATCTTCGTGGGGGACAGCCAGTTCACGTGCACGTGCGCGATGGCACCGTTGGACAGCTGCACCGTGAGGTGCGCGACACACGCCCGGCCCGCCCCGATCGGGTCCGACCCGTGCGCGGCGACCGCGACCGGCACCACGTCGTCGGGCAGGACGGACAGGAAGATGGACAGGTCGTGCGGCGCGAGATCCCACAGCACATCCACATCGGACTGGACGATGCCCAGGTTGATCCGCACCGAGTCCACGTACTGCACGTCGCCGATCCCGCCGCCGCGCACCAGTTCCCGCAGGTGCGCGACGGCCGGTGTGTAGCAGTAGGTGTGGTCGAGCATCAGCACCAGGCCGCTGCGGTCGGCCAGTTCGACCAGGTCCCGGCCGTCGTCGAGGTTCGCCGCGAGCGGCTTCTCCACGAGCACGTGCTTGCCGGCCTCCAGGGCCGCCTTGGCCACGGCCAGATGGGTGGCCGCCGGCGTGGCGACGGCCACGGCCGCGACGTCGGGATCGTCGAGCACCTCGGCCAGCGTGGCGGTGGCCCGGACGGTCGAGTACTCGCCCAGCACGCCGCGCGCCCGCGCCACGTCGAGGTCACACAGGTGGTCGAGGCGGAGTCCCGGGGTGAGCTGCGCCGTCCGGACCAGGTTCGGTCCCCAGTAGCCGGCGCCGATCACCGCGAGTCCGAGCCGCTGCCGTTCGCTGGTCATCCGGTCAAAGTCCCTTCACCGATGTCATCTGGTAATTCGCACCAAAGGCGGCAGGCGTTTCACCGACAGCTCGCCAGCAGCACGCTGACGACCGTGCAGGTGGTCGACGCCGAGTCGTTGTCGGGGTTCGGGTCGGTCGGCGACGAGCCGGTCCGGTGCGCGGAGAACGTGAACGGCAGCCCGATGTCCAGCAGCCCGGCGGGCACGCTGAACGTGGCGGTCGCCTTGCCGCCCGCCGGCACGGTGCCGAACGAGCACACGGCGCCGCCGCTGGTCGTGGTGCACGACGCGGAGTCGGCGCGCAGTCCAAGCGGGACGGTGGCGGCCACGGACGCCGAGCGCACGGCGGCGGGACCGTTGTTCGTCACGGTCACGGTGAAGTTCAGCCGCAGGCCCAGCAGGCCGCTCTTCTGCGGCGTGCCGGTCAGGCCGACGGCGATGTCCGCCTTCGCGTTGATCGTCAGCGTCGGGCCGGACACCAGGCCGGTGCCGTAGTTCACGCCGGACAGCTGGCCTTCCAGGGTCTCCACGGCGCTGTCGTCGTTCGCGTTCAGCGTCAGCGTGAACGTCGCGGTGAACGACGAGTTGCCGCCCAGCGCCGAACCGAACACGGCCTGGTAGCCGATCGGATTGCCGTCGCCGTCGGTCACGGCGCCGCACGAGCCGCCGGGACCAGCGTCGCAGCCGGTGAGCGTCGCGTAACCGGGCAGCGCGTCCGGGCTGCTGAACAGGCGGGCGGTCGGGCCCAGGATGGTGAAGCCGTTGATATTGGTGACCGTCTCGGTGACGGTGACCTGGTCACCGGGCTGCGCGGTCGACGGTGCCACCGACAGCGTCACCTCCGGCGTGTCCGCCGACGCCGACACGGCGAGACCGGTCGCGGCGAGCGCGACGAGCGTGCCGGTGACGGTCGCTCTTCGGAACCAGTTGCCCATGGCAGGGACCTCCTTGACGTACTGCCGCCTCGACATGGTGTCGGTGCGTCGACAGGGATGGTGACCGTGTCGTCACCGTCCGAAGTGAACGGTGGTGACTCAGTAGGCTCCGTCGCCGCTGAAGACGGCGCGCAGCGTCTTCCAGAGGATCACCGCGTCCAGCGCCAGCGACCAGTCCTCGACGTAGCGGAGATCAAGGCGGACCGCCTCGTCCCAGGACAGGTCACTGCGCCCGCTGACCTGCCACAACCCGGTGAGTCCCGGTTTCACCAACAGGCGTCGCCGGACGTCGGGGCCGTACCGGGCGGTCTCGTCCGGCAGCGGTGGGCGAGGCCCGACCAGGGACATCGAGCCGGCCAGCACGTTGAACAGTTGTGGTAGCTCGTCCAGGGACCACCTGCGCAGCACCGAGCCGACCCGTGTCACCCTGGGGTCCCTGCGCATCTTGAACAGCAGTCCCGCGCCTTCGTTGGCACTGGTCAGTTCGGTGCGCAGGGCGTGTGCGTTACGCACCATGGTCCTGAACTTGACGATCGTGAACTCGCGGCCGCTGCGGCCGACCCGCCGCTGGAGGTAGAACACCGGCCCCCGCGAGTCGACGGCGACGGCCACGGCGATGCCCAGCAGCAAGGGCGCGAACACGGCAAGTAGTACCAGTGCGCCCACCCGGTCGACGATCTCCTTGACGATCCGCCGCGTCCCGGTGAACACCGGCGCGGCCACCCGCAGCATCGGCATGCCCAACACGCCGGTCACGTGCACGCGGGGCGACACGACCTCCATCAGCACCGGCGCGACCACCATCTCGGCGTCGCTGCCCTCCAGGTCCCACGCGAGTTGGCGAAGCCGGCTGGGCGTCCAGTGGGCGTCGGCGGTCACGGCCACGATCCGGTACCCGCCGCGCCGCACGTGCCGAGCGAGGTCGTGCAGTCCGCCGACCACGGGCACACCCTCGATGTGGGTGCCCACGGCACCCGATCCCGTCGTGCATGCTGCGGTCACCCGCCAGCCGATGTGCGGGGCGCTGCGCGTCCGCTGGATCAGGTCGCGCACGGTGTCACTGCCGCCCGCGACCAGCACGGGCAACAGGCAGCGCCCGGACCGACGTGCCCGGTGCAGGAGTTTCCGCAGCTGGAAGCGCTGCGCGACGGCGAACACGGCCATGGCCGGCACGGTGACGAACACCCAGAGCCGCATGTCCCGCAGCTGCCCGCCCGCCAGGCCGCCGAGGGTGAGGATCACGACGGCGCTGGCCAGTCCGCGCCCGAGCCTGCGGAACTCCTCGGCTCCGGCTCCGAGGACGCTCGAGTGCCAGCCGCGGTGGAGGGCGACGGCGGTGGTGACCACGAGGACGGTGAGCAGGGCCAGGCTCACGGGGACCGGCCAGAAGTCGAGATGCTGGAACCGGGGGAGGACGAACGCGCCGACCAGGAGCACGGCCAGGAGGGTGGCGAGGAGGTCGCTGGCGATCACGGCCCAGCGGTAGCGGGCCTCCCAGCGGGTGGCGGCGCTTCCGAAGCGACCGGTCGAGATTGTCGCGCCGGGTACGGTCGCGGCCCGGCCGGGCACGGTGGCGGTCAGACTGGGCACGGTGGCGGTGAGGTCGGGGACGGCTGCGGCCCGGCCGGGCACAGCTGCGGTCACGTCGGGTACGGCTGCGGTCAGGTCGCCTGCGAGGCTGGTGGCGGTGAGGCCGCCGGTGCTGGTGACGCCGCTGCTGCTTCGGCCGGCGCTGCTTCGGCCGGCGCTGGGGTGTCCAGTGCTGTGGCTGGCGCTGCTTCGACCGTTGCTGATGTGTCCGGTGCGGTGGCTGCCGGTGGGCAGGCCGGCGCTGGCCGGTCCGATGCCGTGGCTGTCGCTGGGCAGGGCGGCGCCCGTCGGCCCGAATCTTCGGGGGCCCGTTCGGTTGGGTCCGGTCGCTGGGCTCCTGTCCGGTGGTGAGTGGCGGTCCGGGTTTTCGGCACGGTCAGTTGCCGGAAGCCGTTCCGTCATTGCCGCGCTCCGTTTCGCCGAGCCCCCCAGGGGCGGTCCGCCAGCCATCGCCGTAACAAGAGAACAGTTGGGAACTGGGGATACACGGTCTGGGACGCCCCGCCGCCCGCTGATCGCACACCGCTAGTCGTTCGCGTCCGGCATCGCGTTACGCGGAGTGGCCGCGGTGGGTGATATCGCGTTCGTCGCGTCGGATGGGCGGTTGACAGGACCGGGCATCAGCCCCCAAACTCGCTGGACCAAACGGAAGATCCAGACGTACGGCCGACCGGCCCTGAACCCGACGAGCCGGGATAGCCGGTCGGGTTCTTGTGCCCGCTCAGGGGAGTTGCGTCGGGGACGCCAGGTACGTCCGCATTCTGGTGACCCAGTAGTCGAAGTCTCCCGGGGCCGTTTGGTCGCTGCCGACCATCTCCGGCACTCCGTACGTGCCCGTGCCCGTTCCGGCGCCGAACAGGATCGCCACGACGCCGTCCGCCGCTGCCGCCGGGATGTGGGCTCCCCAACTGACCGTGTCGCCTGATGTCGACACCAGCGGGTCATCGCCCGGGTTTTGGGAGTAGAACGACAGGTTGTTGCCGCTCGTGGTGAATGAGTCACCGAAGAAGAACGTGGATGCCGAGTCCTCGTCCTGTTCCGTCGTGACGTCGTCCAGGTCGGGGAACGTGCCGCTGGGATTCCAGTACGTCGGGCTCGCCGTGTTCGTGGAGTTCAGGTGGCCCACCGGGATCTGCCACAGGATCGCCGGCAGCCCGGCCGACTGGCGGATCGTCTTGACGTACAGGAGGTAGTTGTCCCAGTGGGTGGCGTTCAGGTAGCGGATGTCCGCTGCCGGGTTCGGGTCGCGGAGGATGCCGAAGTCCTGACCCCACTGGTCGAACGCCACGAAGTCCGCGTCGTAGGCGATGCTTGCCGTGTTGACGAAGTTCGCGACCGTGGTCGCCGTGTTCACGACTGCCTGTTGGCCTGCCGTGAAGCCCATGGTGTCGGTGTCCTTCAGCGGGTCGCCCGCCGGCCAGTCGTTCACCTGCCAGCCGACGAACGCCGACGGGTCGTACTTCTTGATCGTGTAGTTGATCGCCTGCACCAGGCCGGTGAGGTTGCTGGCGAATGTCGGGTCCGTACTCGTCAGGACTCCTGACGAGTAGGCCGCCGATGTCGCCGCCGGCATGTTCGACGCGTCGTTGCCGTACTGTGCCGCATAGTTCTGTTCCAGGTAGCCCAGCATGTCCGGCTCGATCACCCAGCCGACCGGCCGGGTTCCGGATGCCGCCGACGCTGCCGTGGCCGCCGCCTTCAGGGACGTGAAGTACGTCGACACCCAGCTCGCGTTCTGCATGTTCGTGTAGTCCACGCTGGTGCCGTCGACGTTGCCGTTCATGCCGTACTCGACGAGCACCGGCGTCATGCCGAGGCTCTCCGAGTGGTTCACCATCGTGGTCGTCGTCGCGGCCCAGTGGGTGAAGTCGTTGCCCAGCAAGTACTCGTAGCCGTAGTCGGGAACTTTCCCATGGCCGGCCAACGTGGTGAAGAAGTCGTCCACCGTGCTGCCCGGCGTGTACACCGTGCCGATCGCCAGATACGACGGGTGCCACGCTCCGGTCGAGCCGCCGCCGCTCGCCTGTGTCGTCGCCGTGACCGTGGCCGACTTCGCCGACTCACCGGCCGCGTTGCTCGCCGTCACCGCGAAGGAGTACGTCGTCGACGGGGCGAGGCCGGTGATCGTCGCGCTCGTGCCGGTGACCGTGGTCGCCTTCGTGCCGTTCCGGTAGACGGAGTAGCCCGTCGCTCCGGTGGCGGCCTGCCAGGACAGTGACACCGACGTCGACGTGACGGTGCCGACGGCGAGGTCGGCAGGCGCGGGCGGGATCGTCGTGCCGCCACCGCCGCCGGCCGGGCCGGTCAGGTTCACGTCGTCGGCGTAGTACGTGCCCTGGCCGTACCAGCCGTGCAGCCACACGCTGACGCTCGTCGTCGACGCGCCCGTGGTGAACGTCGTCGTCAGCTGCTGCCAGCTCGTCGCCGACGGCGTCCACGTCGACGCGCTCACCCCGGTTCCCGTCGCGCCCAGGTAGACGTAGTCGCCCTCGACGTACGCCGACAGCGTGTAGGAGCTGTTCGGTGCCACGGCGATCGTCTGCGCGCACTGGGCGTCGGCGGAGCCGGACGCCGCGCCGGCGAGAGCGTCCGAACCCGCGTGCACGGGGGAGCGCACCACCGAGCCGGTGCCCGCGTCGCACGACCACGGTGACAGCGACCCGCTCTCCAGGCCGGGGTTGGTGACCAGGTTCGTCGCCGCGTCCGCCGTCCCCATGCCGAGACCGACGACGACGGCGACGACGGCGGGCAGCGCCAACCAGGTCCGGTGCACACCAGGGGACATGTCCCGACAATGGACTAGACCACTTGTGCTGTCAACGACCAAATCGGTTGTGGCACACGGGAAACCAAGGTCACCATTACCAGATGACAGTGGAACACTACGGCTCGGTGGCGGAAGGCACCCGGCTGCTCCGGTCGGCGCACGGGCGTCTGGAGTACCTGCGCACGCGGGAACTGCTGCGCCGCGTCCTACCGGCTTCGGCCACCGTGCTCGATGTCGGAGGGGCGACCGGCGTGCACGCCGCGTGGCTGGCCGGGGACGGCCACGACGTCCACGTGGTCGACCTCGTGCCCTGGCATGTCGAAGCGGCCGCTCGCCTTCCCGGTGTCACCGCCGAGGTCGGCGACGCGCGCCGGTTGCCGTGCGCCGACGGCAGTGCCGACGTGGTCCTGTTGTTCGGGCCGCTCTACCACCTGACCGAACCCACCGACCGGGCCACCGCGCTCGCCGAGGCGCTTCGGGTGCTGCGGCCCGGCGGCCTGCTCGCGGCCGCCGGCATCAGCCGGTACATGGGCGTGGTCGAGGCCGGCAGCACGGGCGTGCTCACCGAGGAGATGGCACGGTCGATCGCCGTCACCGTGGGCACCGGTCGCTACGACGGGCATCTCGGCTTCGTCCCGGCCCATTTCCACACGGCCGCCGAACTGGCCGGGGAGGTGACCGCCGCCGGGTTCGCGGGGACCGAGGTGTACGGCGTCGAGGGGCCGACCTGGTCGGCGCTGGACATGGCGGGCCTGGACCGGTTCGACGATCTCGTGGACGCCGCGCTGCTGGCCGCCCGTCTCGTCGAGCGGGACCCGCTGCTGATCGACGCGAGTGCGCATCTCCTGGCGCTGGCGCGGAATCCATGTGCCGGCCGGGAATGAGCGCGACGGCGAAGGGTGCTCATCTCCCCGCGGTCGCGAGGAGATGAGCACCCTGTCGGCCCGACGCTACGGGGTAGTCCACGTCTGCGCGTTGGACTGGTTGCAGTCGTAGATCTGCAACTGTGTGCCGTCCGTCGTGGTGCTGTTCGGGTCGTCCAGGCACCGGCCCGACTCCGGGTTCACCAGGGCCGAACCCTGGATCTGCCACTGCTGGGCGCCCGTGCCGTTGCACTGGTACAACTGCACCTTCGTGCCGTTGGCCGTGCCGCTGTTGGTCACGTCCAGGCAGCCACCCTGGGCCTGGAGCGTGCCGTCACCGACGACCGCCCACTTCTGCGCACCGGTCTGGTTGCACGTCCACAGCTGCACCGACGTGCTGTTCGCCGTGCCGCTGTGGTTCACGTCGACACACTTGCCCGCGAGCGCCGACGTGATCGGGCCGGTGTGCGGCAGCTGCGCACCGCCGTAGGACGGGGGAGCGGCCGACGCCGCCGTCGCCCACGACGTGTTGGCCGACGTGCCCAGGGTGAACGCCAGCGTGCCGCCCGACGTGATCGCCGACGTCGGCGCGTACGCGTTGTTCCACGCCGAGCCGTTCCACGTCGCGCTCTGCACGTACGGCGCGTTGTCCGCGGCCGCCGGTGCGTTGATGGTCAGCGTGTTCCCGCTGGGCAGCGTCACGATCGCCTGGGTGAACAGCGGGCTGCCCAGCGCCAGGTCCGACGTGCCCGGGGTCTCCGGGTACATGCCCAGCGCGGAGAACACGTACCACGAACTCATCTCGCCCAGGTCGTCGTTGCCGGCCAGGCCGCCCGGCGCGTCCGTCCAGATCTGGTCCTGGATCTGCCGGACCACCTTCTGCGTCTGGTACGGCTGCCCGACGTAGTCGTACTCCCACGGCAGCTCCAGGCTCGGCTCGTTGCCCATGTCGGACTGCGAACCGCCGCTGCCGTGGAAACCGGCCAGCAC